>VBCQ01000377.1 GCA_005882155.1 Betaproteobacteria bacterium | reverse complement strand
TGTCATGCGGCCGGAGATCTGCACCCGTCCGCCGCCGATCTCGCTGCGGATCACCGGCGCCGTCACGACCTCGCCTTTGCCCTTCTCGAACAGCAGAATCGCCATGCGCTTGCCGACGCTTTCGCGCGTCACGTCCTTGAAGATGCGCGCGCCCTTGGCGTCGAGCGTCAGGTGCACCGCGGCTTCTTGCGTCTGGTTATCGAAGCCGGGCTGCGCATCGGTGAGGTTCTCGCCGGTGAGGATGACTTGCCGCTTGACGATCAGCGGCGCGCCGGCGCGCTCGATGTAGCGCTCGGTTCCGAACGGTACCGGGCCGGTGCCGGCCGCAGCCGCCGCGGCCTCGGGGCTGTCGTCGACCATGCGGATCTCGAGCGTCGCCGTGCGGCCGATGATGTCCTTGGCTTTCGCCGTGTCCTGCACCCCGGGCAGCTGAACGACGACGCGATCGGCGCCCTGCTGCTGGATCACCGGCTCGGCGACGCCGAGCTCGTTGACGCGGTTGTGCAGCGTCGTGATGTTCTGCTTGATCGCCGTGTCCTGCACCCGGCGCGCCGCCTCGGGCTTCAGCGTTCCTGCCAGCCTGAACTCGCCGGCCTCGGCCGACTCCGTCCATTGCAGGTCGGGCAGCTGGTCGGAGAGCAAGTTGACTGCCGCGGTCAGCGTCTCGCGGTCGCGAAAGCGAACCTCGACGTTGTTGCCGTCGCGCGTGATTCCGGTATGGCGCAGGTTCTTGTCGCGCAACAGCGTGCGGATGTCGCCGGTCAGCGCTTCGGCCTTCTTCGTCAGCGCCGATTTCATGTCGACCTGCATCAGGAAGTGCACGCCGCCGCGCAGGTCCAGCCCGAGGTACATCGGCAGCGCGCGCAGCGCAGTCAGCCAATGCGGCGAACGCGACAGCAGGTTCAGCGCAACGATGTAGCTCGGGTCGTTGGGATCCGGGTTAAGCGCCTTGCTGATCGCCTCTTTGGCGCGGCTCTGCGTTTCCAGGTCGGCGAAGCGCGCCTTCACCGAGTTGCCTTCGAACTGAACGAAGTCGGCCTTGATGCCGGCCTGCGTGAGCGCCTGGTCGACACGAGTCGCCATGCCGCTGTCGAGCTTCAGCGTCGCCTTGCCGCTGCTGACCTGCACCGCCGGCGCTTCGCCGAAAAAGTTCGGAAGCGTGTAGACGAGGCCAACCAGCAGCGCGATCGCCAGGATCACGTACTTCCAGAGGGGATAGCGATTCATGACGCCTTTCCTTCGGGCGCAGGCCCGCTGACCCAATGACAGCGCGCCGCACGCGCTCGGCGAGCGTGCCGCGGCGTGCCGGTCAGGTTATTTGTAGGTGCCCTTGGGCAGGACTTGGACGACGGCCGCGCGCTGCACCTGGACCTCGACGCCGTTGGCGATCTCGACATGCAGATAGCTCTCGCCCATCTTGGAAATCTTGCCCAGCACACCGCCGGCGATGACCACTTCGTCGCCCTTGGCCAGAGCGTCGATCATGGCCTTCTGCTCTTTCTGGCGCTTCATCTGGGGCCGGATCATCACGAAATAAAGGACCACGAACATCAGAAGGATCGGCAGCATGCCGCCGATCCCGCCGAACAGCCCGTCGCCGGACCCCGTCGCAGCGGGCGCGGTCTGTGCAAACGCTTCGGAAATGAACACTTGGAGAGTCCTCAAAGATGCCGGGGCCCACCGCCGCCGGCAAAACTTTGGGATTGTACGGCGCGGTCAGTCGCGCACTGCGGCCTCGCTGGCCCGCGGGCGAGCAGCGCTCAGCGCGTCAGGCCCTGGTGCCGGGCGTCGCACCGGCAAGACGACGCGGAAGGTCGTGCCGTGGCCGAGCTGGCTCGTCACGTCGATGCGCCCGCCGTGATTCTTCACGATCCCGTACGACAGCGACAAGCCGAGCCCGGTGCCTTGCCCGACCGGCTTGGTCGTGAAGAACGGGTCGAAAATGCGCGACAAGTTCTCTGGCGCAATGCCGCTGCCGGTGTCAGCCACTTCCAGCAACACGTCGTCGCCCTCGGCGCGGGTGCGGATCGTGATGCGGCCGCGCTCGCAGCCCATCGCATGCGCGGCGTTGACCACCAGGTTCATCACCACCTGGTTGAGCTGCGAAGGCAGGCACTCGATCTGCGGCAGGGTTGCGTAGTCCTTGACGACGTCGGCCTTGAACTTCACTTCGCTGGCGACGATGTTGAGCGTCGAGTCGATGCCCTGATGCAGATCGGCCCATTGCCATTCCTGCGCCGAGTCGACGCGCGAGAAGTCCTTCAGGTCCTGCACGATCTGCCGCACTCGCGCGATGCCTTCACTCGACTCGCGCATCAGCGCCGGCACGTCGTCCTTCAGGAAGTCGAGCCCGACTCGGTCGCGCAAGCCGCGCAGCTCGGCGACGAGCTCGGGCGATTCGATGCGGGGCTCCGCTCCTTCGTAGGCCGCCAGCATCTCGAACAAATGCGCGAGGTAGCTTTCGAGCGTGCCGAAATTGGAGCAGACGTAGCCGATCGGGTTGTTGATCTCGTGCGCCACCCCGGCCGCGAGCTGACCGATCGAGGCGAGCTTCTCCGACTGCACGAGCTGGCTCTCCAAGCGCTTGCGCTCGTGCATCTGCGCCTGCAACGCCGCGTTGGCATCGCTCAACTTGCGGGTTCGTTCCTGCACCGCCTCTTCGAGATGATCGATCTGCGAGGTGGCCCGCTGGGTCAGCTCCCACTTCGCAGTCAGCGCGTTGGCGAGCTGCAGAACCTCGACGTTGTCGAACGGTTTCTTCAGGATCAGCAGCCGATCGCGCGCGTCGAGCCGCGCGAGCACCTCCTCCCACGACGCGTCGGAGTAGGCAGTGCAGATGACGATCTGCAGCCGCGGGTCGGCCTGCCACAGCCGCTCGACGGTTTCGGTGCCGTCCCAGCCGGGTGGCATTCGCATGTCGACGAAGGCCATCGCATACGGCCGGCCGGCAGCCAGCGAGTCGACCACCTTGGCGAGCCCCTCTGGTCCCTGATGCGCAGAGTCGACGTCGAACGGCGCGGCGACGCACTTGATCTCATCGTCGAACAGCGCGGCCCGGGTCGCATCGAGCGCCGACTTCGCCGGCGCATGCGGCATCAGGATCTTGCGAAAGTCCTCGTGGATCGTCGGCATGTCGTCGATCAGCAAGACGCGCCGGTTCTGCAGTGTGTTCATGCGTTGCCCGCCGACGTTGCGAGAGGAAGCGCCAAGGTGAAGGCCGCGCCGCGGCCGGGCCCGTCGCTGTGCGCGGTCAGCGTCCCGCCCATTTCGCGCGCGGCCAGCACGCAGCTGTGCAGGCCGAAGCCGTGGCCGTCTTTCTTGGTCGTGAAGCCGTGGGCGAAGATGCGCGTCAAGTCCTCCGCCGCGATGCCTTCGCCGTTGTCGACCACGCTGACCTGCAGCGCTTGCGTTGGCGTGACGCCAACTCGCAGCGTGATGCGGTGCGGCGCATCGGGCACGCCGTTCATCGCGTGGCGCGCATTGCTGATCAGGTTGACGAGGATCAGCAGCACGCGGTGCTTGTCGAGCATCAGCAGCGGCACCTCGGCGAACTCCCTCTGCACGCTGACGTGACCGTCGGCGAGGCCGCCCGCATCGATGCGCAGCGCGTCCTCGATCAGGTCGACGATCTGCGCTTCTTCGACGACGCTGCGCGTGCCGGCGTACGACTGCTGCGTCGCGACGATGTCCTTGATGTGCTTGACGCTCTTGGTCAGCGCCGCGAGCTCGTCGACCAGCGTGCGCTGCTCTTCGGCGATCGCCTGTGCCAGCTGCTTCAGGTAGCCGGGCAGCAGCCGGCCTTTCGCGTCGCGGGTGATGTAGTCGCCGAGGTCGGCCGCATGCGCGTCCATCAGCGCGACGGCGCGCGCGAGGCCGGCCGCTTCGGACGCGCGCAGCTTGCTGCCGATCAGATCGGCCGATACGTTGACGCTGTTCAGCACGTTGCCGACGTTGTGCAGCACGTTGGTGGCAATCTCGGCCATGCCGGCCTGGCGCGCGTTCTCCAGCAGTTGGCGCTGCGCGGCCTGCTGCTCGCGCGCCTTGCGCACCGCATCTTCGGCTTCCTCGCGGCGAAAGAAGTAGTGTCCGGTCGTCAGCAGGATCACGATGATCGGCACCGCCGCGATGACGACGACGATGCCCGACTGGCGAAAGCTCAGGTACAGAAAGGTCGCCACCGACGCGTTGCCGGCGTAGGCGATGCCGAGCCAGCCGAACGAGCCGATGAAGCTGCGCAGCCGCAGCGGCTCGTTGCGCTTGAGGCGCGGCACCATCGTCACCATCACCGTGTTGAGCACGAAGTAGCCGAGCGCGAAGCCGATCGCGCCGAGGAGCAGCAGGGCATCGTTCTCGAAGCCGGCGCGCTTCGAGGTGGCGAGCGTCGCCTGCAAGACCGAGCCGGCGCAGAACATCGCAAGCGCGGCCATCGCGGGGCTCGCGATGCGGCTGGTCCAGCGCTTCGAGGTGCGCCACGACCCGACCAGCGCCTCGCAGGCCGACGCGAGCGCGGCCGCTTCGGGCCCGTTCAGCATCAGCAGCAGGAAGATGAAGATCTCGCCGGCGGTGAACGAGTTTGTCGAGCGCGGAATGCGCACCGGCACCAGCCCGGCCAGCATCGCGAGCAGGCTGCCGACGACGACGTTCCACCAGGCCGCGCTCGGCAGCGCGGCCACCTGGCTCAGCGAATGAGCCAGCACCGCGAGACCGAGCAGCACGACACCCCACCAGTAGAGCGTTGCCTGGCGGTTGTAGTCCGGCATCAAGCGGCGATGCACGCCGCTCCACCATGGCGGCGGCGCGACGCGGGCGACGCGCGGGTCGGCTGCAGCGAGCTCGCTCATGGCTCGCCGACGATGCTGATTTCGCTGAGGACGATCCCTTCGCTCAACACCACGCCTTCGCTCAACACGATGCCTTCGCTGAGGACGATCCCTTCGCTCAAGACGATGCCTTCGCTGAGCACGATGCCCTCGCTCAGCACGATCCCTTCGCTCAGCACGATGCCTTCGCTGAGAACGACGCCGCTGCCCGATGCAAGCCAGCTCGCGAGCGTCGCCGCCGGCGTGAACGCACCGGTGCCCCCGCGCAGCGAGCTGCTGCCGGCGAGCGACGTGGCCCAGACAACGCCTGCACCGACAAAGCGCTGGCTCGCGACCGGGCCGGCAGTGATGCTGCGCATCCACAGGTCCGGCGCTTCGCCGCTCGCCGCCGGCCAATAGCTCAGCGCGAGGCGTTGCGCGCTCGTGCGCACCCAGACGAGCCGCGGGTCGTAGATCGGCTGGTACTGCGTGAACAGCGCCGCGCCGCTCAGCAGATGGCTGCCGCCGGCGAACACGATGCGGCTCCAGCTGACGCTCGCGCCGTTGATCACCGACATCGCGATCGGCAGGCTCTTGCCCGGCGCCAGCATCGAGTCGCCAGCGGCAATGCTGCCGGCGCGGATGGCCGAAGCGAGGTCGGTGCGCACGATGCTCGCGAGACGCACCGCGCCGTCGACGTTCAACAAGCCCGCGCCCTGCTGCAGCAGATTCGCGCCTGCCAGCGGTTGCGCCGAATACTGCAGCATCGCCTTGATCAGCGGCGGCGTGAGGCCCGGGTTCGCCTGCAGCATCAATGCGACCGTTCCCGACACGACCGGCGCGGCGATCGACGTGCCGCTCAGGTTCATCAATTGCTCGAGCTTCGGCTGTGCGGTGCCGCCGAACGGCGCCGACAACACCGGGTAGTTCGCCGGCAGATAGCTCCACGCGTCGATCGCGCCGGTCTTGTCCGACGCCAGCACGCTGACCACCTTGTTGCCGGGCGCGACGAGGTCGGGCTTGAGCAGGTTGTCGACCCGGCGCTGGCCGTTGGCGTCGATGGTTGAGCCGCGCGTCGGCCCGCGCGAGCTGAAGAAATTGACGCTGTCGTCGCTGCGCTGCGGCGTGCCATGAGTGTTGACGGCGCCGACCGTGATCACCGTCGGGTCGTTGCCCGGCGCACTGATCGTGCCGTAGCGTTCGGCGCCGTTCGAGGCTTGACCGTAGTTGCCTGCGGCGACGACGACGGTGATGCCGGCTGCCGTCGCGCTGCGCACGGCGCGGCACAGCGGGTCGGTGAGATAGGACTCGGTCGAGTCGGCCGCGAGGCTCAGGTTCATCACGCGGATGCCGTATTCCTTCGCGTGGTAGATCACCCAATCGATTCCGGCGAGCACGTCGCTCAGCTGGCCGTAGCCGCCGCTGTCGAGCACCTTCACGTCGAACAGCGTCGCGTTGGGTGCGATGCCAGTCGCGTCCTGAGCTTGGTAGGCACCGCGGCCCGCGGCCACGCCCGCCACATGGCTGCCGTGGCCGTAAAGATCAGCACGGTCGCTGCGGTCGGCGGCGATCTTCTTCTCAAAGGTCGACATCGTCTTGTCGCCGTCGCCGCCCGCATAGAGCGACGCCGACACGTCGATGCCGGGAGTCCAGTCCTTGACGCCGCTGGCCGTCGCATCGCCGACGCGCTGGAAGTCGACGGCGCGCGCGACGCGCGATTTCTTCATCTCGGCATCGCGCAGGTTGAGGTGGTTCCACGCGATTCCCGAGTCGAGGATCGCGATGCCGACCCCGCTGCCGTCGAGTCCTGCATAGCCGCTGCCGCTCGTCGTGCGAACGCTGGTCGCGCCGGTGGCCATCTCCAGCGCACTGGCGGTTCGCGCGGTCAGGCGGTTCGGTGAGATGCTTTGCACGTCGGCGCGCGCTGCGATGTCGTCGACCCGCGCGGCAGGCAACAGCACCGACAGCGCCGTCACCGACATGTAGCGGTAGTAGACCGAACCACCGGCGGCCAGCACCTGTGCGCGCAGCTCGGTGAGATCGGAGTCGCTCGAATTGCTGACGACCAGCGCCTTCACGTAGCGCGTGCCGGCCACATCGCGGGTCCAGCTCGATCGGGGCGTGATGCTGGCGCTGATCGCGTCGCGCAGATCGGCCGCGACCTTGCTCGACGCGACGCTCTGCGCATGAACGCTGCTGCTGAACAGCGCGGCGATCAGCAGCATCGTCATGGCCAAGCCGAGCATTCGCGCTTCGATCAGCACGATGAATCGGCTGAGCCCGCGGCTCGCTCGATGATGGATGGGTTTCATTCGCGGCTCCCTGTTTGCTCGGTCGAAACACCGGACACTCAGGCGAGAGAGGAGCCGCTGGAAGTACCGGCAACGCGCGGGTTGCCACACGCCGACGCGAGTCGGCGGACGCGGCACGTCAGCGCGCGGCGACGTGCATCGTCTCTTGGGGCAACCCCGCTGTCGTAGCCCTGTTCAAGGCCTTAGACCGGAAGCTTTGCGACCCCGGCTTTCGCGCGGGTGTGCCTTTGTCATCAATGACCCAATGTATCGACACGAAACAGCGGACGGTGATGGCATCGACCTCGGCCGTTACAGAAGAACCGCGACGAGCGTGATGAAGTTATCGGCCTCCGCTTGGAGGTCTACAGTGCATGTTGACTGCGAACCAGGAGCCCCCATGGCCGGACGCGAACCCACCACCTTGCTCGACCAGTTCATCGCCGCCGCACGCGACAGCGATCCCGAAGAAACCGGCGAGTGGCTCGCTGCGCTGCAGGCCTGCGTTCGCGACGCCGGCGCCGAGCGCGGGCTGTTTCTGCTCGAGCGACTGGAAGAGCAAGCGCAGCAGCTCGGCATCGTGCCGCATGTGCAGCCGTACTCGGCCTACCGCAACACGATTCCGGTCGAGCGGCAGGGCCGCTACCCGGGCGACCTCGCGATCGAAGAACGGCTGACCGCGATCGTGCGCTGGAACGCGCTCGCGATGGTCGTGCATGCGAACCAGGCCTACGGCGAGCTCGGCGGCCACATTGCGAGCTACGCGTCGGCGGCCGAGATCTTCGAGGTCGGCTTCAACCATTTCTTTCGCGGCGATGGTGATGGGCGCAACGCCGACCTCGTCTACTTCCAGCCGCATTCGGCGCCCGGCGTTTATTCGCGCGCCTTCCTCGAAGGGCGCTTGAGCGAGCAGCAGCTCGCCAACTTCCGGCAAGAGCTGAGCGGCCCCGGGCTGAGCTCGTATCCGCACCCGTGGCTGATGCCCGACTTCTGGCAGTTCCCCACCGGCTCGATGGGGCTCGGCCCCTTGAGCGCGGTCTATCAAGCTCGCTTCATGCGCTACCTCGAGCACCGTGGGCTCTTGAACACCAGCGCGCGCCATGTCTGGGGCGTGTTCGGCGACGGCGAGATGGACGAGCCCGAGTCGATCGCCGGCCTGACACTTGCCGCGCGCGAGCAGCTGGACAACATCACCTTCGTCATCAACTGCAATCTGCAGCGGCTCGACGGACCCGTGCGCGGCAACGGCCAGATCGTGCAGGAGCTCGAATCGCTGTTCACCGGCGCGGGCTGGAACGTCATCAAGGTGCTGTGGGGCTCGGACTGGGACGCGCTGTTCGCGCGCGACGAGAACCATGTGCTGCTGCGCTGCCTCGCGTCGACCGTCGACGGTCAGTATCAGACGCTCGGCGCGAAGGACGGCGCGTACAACATCGAGCACTTCTTTCGCCAGGACCCCGAAGTGCAGAAGCTCGTCGCCCACATGAGCGAGCGCGAGGTCGACGCGTTGAAGCGCGGCGGCCACGACTTTCGCAAGCTGCATGCGGCCTTCGCCGCGGCGCGCGCGCATCAAGGCCGGCCGACCGTGATCCTCGCGAAGACGAAGAAGGGCTTCGGCATGGGCGGGGCCGGCGAGTCGCGGATGACGGCGCACCAGGCGAAGAAGCTCGACGTCGATGCACTGAAGGCGTTTCGCGATCGCTTCGCGCTGCCGCTGTCCGACGACGACGTGACGAACCTGCGCTTCGTCAAGCCCGATGCCGACAGCCTCGAGATGCGCTACCTGCACGAGCGCCGCGCCGCACTGGGCGGTGCGCTGCCGGCGCGCAAGGGTGCCGCGCCGGTGCTGCCGGTGCCGCCGCTCGAGCAATGGGGCGGCTTCGCGCTGCACGCCGAAGGCAAGGAGATGTCGACCACGATGGCGGCGGTGCGCATGCTCAGCGCGCTGCTGAAGGACGCGCAGCTCGGTCCGCGCATCGTGCCGATCGTCGCCGACGAAGCGCGCACCTTCGGCATGGCGAGTCTGTTCCGCCAGATCGGCATTTATTCGCCGAAGGGCCAGCTCTATGAGCCCGAGGACGCGAGCTCGATGCTCTCGTATCGCGAGGCGCGCGATGGCCAGCTGCTCGAGGAAGGCATCACCGAAGCCGGCGCGCTGGCGTCGTGGATCGCCGCCGGCACCTCGTACAGCGTGCACGGCCTGCCGATGTTGCCGATGTACATCTACTACTCGATGTTCGGCTTTCAGCGCGTCGGCGACTTGATCTGGGCCGCCGCCGACCAGCGCGTGCGCGGCTTCCTGTTCGGCGCGACCGCCGGCCGCACGACCCTCGGCGGCGAAGGCCTGCAGCATCAGGACGGCGCGAGCCTCGTGATGGCCGCGCTGGTGCCGAACTGCCGCGCCTGGGACCCGACATTCGCGAGCGAAGTCGCGGTGATCGTCGATCACGCGATGCGCCGCATGCTC
>VBCQ01000374.1:11357-11703 GCA_005882155.1 Betaproteobacteria bacterium | reverse complement strand
ACCGCGCTCGCCAAAGGGACCGGCAACGCGGTCGTGAAGGCCGGCGGCAAGACCTGGTTCTTCCTGACCGCCGACTACGCGTTCGGCGCGGCGCTGCAGAACGACACGACGAAGGTCGTCGAAGCGGCCGGCGGCAAGGTAACTGGCTCGGTCAAGGCGCCGCTTAACGCGAGCGACTTCTCGTCGTTCCTGCTGCAAGCGCAGTCGAGCAAGGCACAGATCCTCGGCCTCGCGAACGCCGGTGGCGACACGATCAATTCGATCAAGGCGGCCAACGAGTTCGGCGTGACGAAGACGATGAAGCTCGCCGGCCTGCTCGTGTTCATCAACGACATCCACTCGCTCG
>VBCQ01000374.1:0-11325 GCA_005882155.1 Betaproteobacteria bacterium | reverse complement strand
TGGAGCCGCAAGTTCTTCGAAAAGTTCAAGCGCATGCCCTCGTCGCTGCAGGCCGGCGACTACTCGGCCACGCTGCAGTACCTGAGCGCGGTCAAGGCCGTCGGCAGCGACGACGCCGACAAGGTGCTGGCGCAGTTGCACAAGACCAAGATCAACGACGTGTTCGCCAAGGGCGGATTCATCCGCGCCGACGGCCGCATGGTCCACGACATGTACCTGATGCAGGTGAAGACGCCGGCACAGTCGACCGAGCCCTGGGACTACTACAACGTTGTCGAGACGATCAAGGGCGAGGCCGCGTGGACGACGAAGGCCGAGACCAAGTGCGCGCTGTGGAAATGAGCCTGCATCGGCGATAGCCATGGACATCTTCGGCATCCCCATCCAGGCCTTCCTCGGCCAGCTGCTGCTCGGCCTCGTCAACGGCTCGTTCTACGCGATGCTGAGCCTCGGGCTGGCGGTGATCTTCGGCCTGCTGGGGATCGTCAACTTCGCCCATGGTGCGCTGTACATGATCGGCGCCTACGTGGCTTGGCTGAGCCTGGAGAAGTTCGGGCTCAACTACTGGTTCGCGCTGTTGCTCGCGCCGCTCGTCGTCGGCGCGATGGGCGTCGTGATCGAGCGCACGCTGCTCAAGCGGCTGTACAAGCTCGACCCGCTGTACGGCTTGCTGCTGACTTTCGGCCTCGCGCTGATCGCGGAGGGAATCTTTCGCGACCAGTTCGGCGTCTCGGGCCAGCAGTACCCGGTGCCCGACGCTCTCGCCGGCGCGACCAACCTCGGCTTCATGGTGCTGCCGAACTATCGCGCCTGGGTCGTGTTCGCGTCGCTCACGGTGTGTCTGGGAACCTGGTTCCTGATCGAGCGCACACGGCTCGGCGCGTATCTGCGTGCCGGCACCGAGAACCCGACGCTGGTCCAGGCCTTCGGCGTCAACGTGCCGGTGATGGTGATGCTGACCTACGCGGTGGGTGCCGGCCTTGCCGCGCTCGCCGGCGTGCTCGCCGCACCGGTGATCCAGATCACGCCGCTGATGGGCAGCAACCTGATCATCGTCGTCTTCGCGGTCGTCGTGATCGGCGGCATGGGGTCGATCCTCGGCTCGATCCTGACCGGTCTCGCGCTCGGCCTGATCGAGGGTCTGACGAAGGTGTTCTACCCCGAAGCGTCGAGCATCGTCGTCTTCGTCATCATGGCCATCGTGCTGATGATTCGGCCGGCCGGCTTGTTCGGCAAGGAGAAGTGATGAGTGCTGTGCTGGCTCTGGACCGATCGAACGGCGCGCAGTGGGGCCGCATCGCGTGGGTCGCGGTGTTCGTGGTGTTGCTCGCGGCGCCCTTCATCGGCCTGTATCCGGTGTTCATGATGAAGGCGCTGTGCTACGCGATCTTTGCGTGCGCCTTCAACCTGCTGCTCGGCTACACGGGGCTGTTGTCCTTCGGTCATGCGGCCTTCATGGGCTCGGCCGCCTACGCGACCGGCTGGCTGGTGCGTTCGGCCGGCTGGTCGCCGGAGCTGGGGCTGCTCGCCGGCACCGCAATCGCCGCGCTGATCGGCCTTGGCGTCGGCCTGATCGCGATTCGCCGCCAGGGCATCTACTTCGCGATGATCACGCTCGCGATGGCGCAGATGATTTACTTCGTCTGCCTGCAAGCGCCGTTCACCGGCGGCGAAGACGGGCTGCAAGGCGTGCCGCGCGGCAAGCTGCTCGGGATGCTGCCGCTGGCCGACGACCGGGTGCTGTACTACGTCGTCCTCACGATCTTCGTCGCGGTGTTCCTGTTCATCATCCGCGTCGTTCATTCGCCGTACGGCCAAGTGCTGAAGGCGATCCGCGAGAACGAGCCGCGCGCCGTCTCGCTCGGCTACGACGTCGACCGCTACAAGCTGCTCGCGTTCGTGCTGTCGACCGCGCTGGCCGGCCTGGCCGGGTCGCTGAAGACGCTGGTGCTCGGCTTCGCGACCTTGTCCGACGCGCACTGGTCGCTGTCGGGCGAAGTGGTGTTGATGACGCTGCTCGGCGGCATGGGCACCTTCGCCGGGCCGGTGCTCGGCGCGTTCACGATCATCGGCTTGCAGGACTTTCTCGCCGACACGGCGGGATCGTGGGTCACGGTGATCATCGGCGTGATCTTCGTCGTCTGCGTCGTCGCGTTCCGCCGCGGCTTCATCGGCGAGCTGCTCGCGTGGCAGCAGCGCCGGCGCAAAGCGAGCTGATCAGACCGCGAACAGATCGCTGTCGGTCTTCGGCGGCGCGACGCCAAGATGTCGATACGCCGCCAGCGTCGCGACGCGGCCGCGCGGCGTGCGCTGCAGGAAGCCTTGCTGGATGAGATACGGCTCGATCACGTCTTCGATCGTGTCGCGCTCTTCGCCGATCGCCGCAGCCACGTTGTCGAGTCCGACCGGCCCGCCGTCGAAGCGCAGGATCACCGCGTCGAGCAGCTTACGGTCCATCACGTCGAAGCCCTGCGGGTCGACGTCGAGCATCGCGAGCGCCTTGTCGGCGAGTGCCTTGGTGATGCGGCCGTCGCCCTTCACGTCGGCGTAATCGCGGACCCGGCGCAGCAGCCGGTTGGCGATGCGCGGCGTGCCGCGCGAGCGGCGCGCGATCTCGAAGCCGCCGGCTTCGTCGATCGGCACATTGAGCAGCCCCGACGAGCGGTGCACGATGCGCGAGAGTTCTTCGGCGGTGTAGAACTCGAGCCGCGCGACGATGCCGAAGCGGTCGCGCAGCGGGTTCGTCAGCATGCCGGCGCGCGTCGTCGCACCGACGAGCGTGAACGGCTGCAGATCGAGCTTGATCGAGCGTGCCGCCGGGCCTTCGCCGATCATGATGTCGATCTGGTAGTCCTCGAGCGCCGGGTAGAGGATCTCTTCGACGATCGGGCTCAGCCGATGGATCTCGTCGATGAAGAGCACGTCGTTGCGCTCGAGGTTGGTGAGGATCGCGGCCAGGTCCTTCGGCTTCTCGAGCACCGGTCCGGAGGTCTGGCGCAGGTTCACGCCGAGCTCGTTGGCGATGATGTGCGACAGGGTGGTCTTGCCGAGCCCCGGCGGGCCGAACAGCAGCACATGGTCCATCGCTTCGCTGCGCATCTTCGCCGCGCCGATGAAGATCTCGAGCTGCTCGCGCGCCTTCACCTGCCCGACGTATTCGGCCAGCCCCTTCGGCCGCAGCGCGCGCTCGATGGCTTCCTCGTTCGGCGATGCGGGGGCCGCGCTGACGACGCGTCGCGCCGGCGCGAACTCATCGGTCTGAATGCTCATGGCGCATTATCGGCGGAGTGTTTGGCATGATCGCTGTTCTTCGACCGCAGCGCGACCTACCGATGAAACTCCCGTCACTTCTCACCGGCCTGGCCCTGGCCTTGGTTGGCATCTGCGCTGCGGCGGATGGTGTCAAGCTCGGCAACATCACGATCGCGCACCCCATCGCGCGCGCCACTGCGCCAGGGCAGCCCACCGGCGGCGCTTTTTTGACGCTCGAGAACCACGGCGCTGATGACCGATTGCTGTCGGTGAGCAGCGCGGTGTCGAAGAGCGTCGAGCTGCACAGCATGGCGATGCAAGGCGACGTGATGCGCATGCGCGAAGTCAACGCGATCGATCTGCCGGCCGGCAAGACGGTGGAACTGAAGCCGGGTGGCCTGCACATCATGCTGGTCGGGCTGAAGGCGCCGCTGAAGGCAGGCGAGCGCTTTGCGATGAAGCTGCGCTTCGAGAAAGCCGGCGAGGTGACCATCGACGTGCCGGTCGAGGCGGTCGGCACACCGAAGCGATGATCAGCGCGCGAGGGACTTCAGCGCCAGCTTGATGCCGTCGCTGACGCTTGCATCGACTGGCAGCGTCTTCAGCGCAGCGGCGGCTTCGCGGTCGCTGTAGCCGAGGGCGACCAGCGCTTGCAGGATGTCGGCTTGCGCGCCGTGGGCGACGCTCGGGGGCGTCGTGAGCGCATCGCCGAGCTTGCCCTTCAGTTCGAGCAGCAGGCGCTCGGCGGTCTTCTTGCCGATGCCGGGCAGCTTCACCAGGCGACCGCTCTCCTGCAGGCTTACCGCTTGCGCGAGCTCGTTGACGCTCAAGCCCGACAGGATCGCGAGCGCGGTGCGCGGCCCGATGCCCGAGATCTTCACGAGCAGCCGAAACGTCGAGCGCTCGTCATGACTCAGAAAACCGTAGAGCACCTGTGCGTCTTCGCGGACGACGAAGTGGGTCAGCAGGCTGACGCGTTCACCGAGCGCGGGAAGGTTGTAGAAGGTGCTCATCGGCACGTCGACTTCGTAGCCGACGCCGTTCACATCGATGAGCAATTGCGGAGGCGATTTTTCCGCGATGACGCCGGTGAGTCTTCCAAGCATGGCGCCCATTATCTGGGCGCGCTGTCGACTATCGGCGGAACAGCCCCAACCGCTGCGCTTC
Source organism: Betaproteobacteria bacterium (assembly GCA_005882155.1). GTDB lineage: Bacteria > Pseudomonadota > Gammaproteobacteria > Burkholderiales > Burkholderiaceae_C > Albitalea. Next base: position 6,906 of record VBCQ01000374.1, on the reverse strand, counting down.
CAACGCGGCTTCCGCGCGCGAGCTCACGTTGAGCTTGCGGTAGATCTGCTTCACGTAGTCAGCGATCGTGTGGCGCGACAGGTTCAGCTGCACCCCGATCTCGGGCAGCGTGAAGCCCTTGGCCACTCGCAGCAGCACTTCGTTCTCGCGGTCGGTCAGCGAGACATGCGGCATGTTTTGCGGACGCTCCTGCGGGCGCGATTGATCGGCGAAGTACGAGATCACGCGCCGCGCGATCGACGGCGACAGCGGCGGCTCGCCGAGGCTCATGCGCTTCAATTGCTCGGCGATCAGCTCGCGCGCCTGCTCCTTCAGCACATAGCCGAACGCGCCGGCTTGCAGCGCCGGGAACAGGTGATCGTCATCGTCGTGAATCGTTACCACGACAGCCTGCGCTTCGGGTTGCGACTCGCGCAACGCGACGACCACGTCGACGCCCGAGCCATCGGGCAGTCCGAGGTCCACGAGCGCGAGATCGAACTTCACCGCGGTGATCAGCTCGAGCGCGTCGTGCACGCGCGCTGCTTCGGAGATCAGCGACTGCGGGAACACCTGCAGCACCAGCGCCTTCATCCAGGCGCGGATTTCGGGTAGATCTTCCAGCAGCAGGATGTTGTTCATGAATCCTCCGCCCCATGCGGCGTGTCGCAAAATTCATCGTAACAGCGGCCCTGTGCGCCGTGTGGGCTGCTTCAGAGTGGAAGCGTGAGCCTTATCACGGTGCCGTAGCCGGGGCCCGACTCGACGAGGCATTGACCTTGCAACTGCTTGGCGCGGTGCTTCATGCTCGACATGCCGTGGCCGCGGTCGAGCTTGCCGTCGAGCTCCATCGGAATGCCCTTGCCGTTGTCTTGCACCAGCATGCCGAAGTCGCGCTCGCCGACGCTCGATCGCACCTTGCAATGCGACGCGCCGCTGTGCTTGATGATGTTGCTCACCGCTTCGCGCAGGATGCGCGTGGTCTGCACATAAGCGCGCGCCGGCAGCAGGTGCTCGATCTCTTCGGTCGGGCCGCGCCAGTCGGCTTCGATGTTGGCTTGGCCGAGTCGCGACACCGTTTCGGCGCGCCAGTCGGCCAGCGCATCGGCCAGGCGCACCGGCTTGCCGGTCAGGCCGCGCACCGACAGGCGCATCTCTTCGAGCGCTTCGCGCGCCAGCGTCGAAATGCGCTCGCTTTCGCTGGTGTGAACGATCGTCAGCAGCTTCGCGCCGAGGTCGTCGTGCAGGTCCGCCGCGATGCGCTTGCGCTCCTTCTCGGTGACTTGCTCGACGCGCAGCTCCGACAGCTGAGTGAAGTTGCGCTCGATGTCGGCCGTGATTTCCTTGACGCGGTTTTCGAGCGACGCGCGGCTCTCTTCGGCTGCGCGCAGCGTGCGTGCGAACTGACGGACCAGACGCGCGCCGACGGCGAAAAAGACGAGCGGCATCGCGTATTGCAGCACCGGCACGCGCTGCGCCGGCAACAGCTGCACCTGCGTCGCGAGCTCGAACAGCAGCACTCCCGCGGTGCCGGCCACGATCAGCAGTGTCGACACGAAGTCGTCGCGCTGGCGCCGCCAGGTGATCACCAGAGCAAGCCCCATCGTTGCGAAGACTTCGAGCGCGAACAGCGCATGCCAGGCGCTGGCGATCGCGAAGATGCGATTCGGGTCGGCCCACCAGAGGCTCGCCGGAACCAGCGGCAACTGCAGCGCGAGCCCGATGGAGATCGGCCGCGAGCGCAGTCCGGCATGGCTCAACAAAAATTGCACCGCGAACGCGGCGACGACCGCAAAGCCGCTGCACACCAGTACCTCGACGAGCTTGCTGTCGAGCGGCAGATCGGGCCACCAGGCGAGTGCCGATACGACAGCCCAGCCGACGAGCAAGCCGCCGAAGTGCAGCAGCGGCGTTTCGCGGCGGTGAAACGCATACAGCAGCAGCACCAGACAGCCGACGAGCAGCACGCTGGCGCCGACGATCTGCACGCCGCTGACGGTGCGGAACAAGCGGCTCGCGTGCTCACCGGCGAGCTCGGAGTCGCGGCCGATGTGAAGCTGCGACAGCGCGCCGACGCGATGGCGCGACGCGACCCGCTGCAGCGCCGACGCTTGCATCCGCAGATCGAGCACATTGCCTTGCGCCTTCAGCAGCGGCGACGGCAAGCTGACCCAGCGCGGCTGCTGACAATTGCGGGTGGCCGGCGCCGCGTTGCGCGCATCGCTGTGAATGCGCTGGCCATTCAACTCGACGTCGAGCGCGCCGCAGACGCGCGCAAGGTACAGAGCCATCGGCTCGTTCGACGGCGCGCCGCTTGGCAGGTCGAAGCCGACCCGATACCACGCGCCGCCGTCGTAGCGCGGCCGCGACTGCGTCCAGTCGTCGGGCAGTCGCACGGCTTGCGCGGCCGCACCTTCCGGAAAATGCGCGGCGCTGCTGTTGACACTCATCGCTTGCGACAGCACGAGCGGGGTGGCGCCGCTGAGCGCGGCCGAGGCGGCCAGCGCCGCGAGGAACGCGAGTCGGAGCAGCAGCAGCAAGCGAATCAACATGACGGGCGATTGTGCAGGAAGCTCACCCGCTTCCCTGCGCGCGAGCGGCCCACGGCGCGGCACACCGCACGCTTGCGGCGACAATGTCGAGCTGCCGAACTCGACGCTCGCCGTGATCCTGCGCCACGCCTTCATCCCCCTGGACAACGCCCGCCTGGCGCACCTGTGCGGCAGCATGGATTCGCACTTGCGCGACATCGAATCGGCGCTCGGCGTAACCATCACGCGGCGCAACGAGTCGTTCCGCGTCGAAGGTCTGAAGCCGCAGGCCGAGCGTGCCGTCGCCTTGCTGCAAGCGATGTACGACCGCGCGCGCAAGCCGATCCCGGCCGAGACGTTTCAACTCGCGCTCGTCGAAGCGAGCAACCCATCGGCCCAGGCACACGGCAGCGAACCCGACGACGATGCGATCGTGCTGCGCACTCGGCGCGCCGACTTGGCCGGACGCACGCCGAACCAGCATGTCTACCTGCGCAACATCCTCGATCACGACATCACCTTCGGCATCGGGCCGGCAGGCACCGGCAAGACGTTTTTGGCAGTGGCCTGCGCGGTCGATGCACTCGAGCGCAGCGCGGTGCAGCGCATCATCCTGACGCGTCCGGCGGTCGAGGCCGGCGAGCGGCTCGGCTTTCTGCCGGGCGACCTGGCGCAGAAAGTCGACCCGTACCTGCGGCCGCTGTATGACGCGCTCTACGACCTGATGGGCATCGACAAGGTAACCCGGGCGTTCGAGAAAGGCACGATCGAAGTCGCACCGCTCGCGTTCATGCGCGGGCGCACCTTGAACCACGCGTTCGTGATCCTCGACGAGGCGCAGAACACGACGCCCGAGCAGATGAAGATGTTCCTGACGCGCATCGGCTTCGGCAGCAAGTGCGTCGTCACCGGCGACGTGAGCCAGATCGATTTGCCGCGCGGCACCGACAGCGGCCTCATCGATGCCGAACGCGTGCTGCGTCGGGTGCGCGGCATCGCGACGACGCATTTCACCTCGGCCGACGTGGTGCGTCATCCGCTGGTGGCACGCATCGTGGACGCGTATGAGGCGGCGCGCTCCGAGGTATGAGCCTTCCTTCACTGGCCTTGTCGTTGCAGTTCGCTGACTCGTCGCATCGCGCGCTGCTGCCGAGGCACAAGGTCGCACGCTGGATCCGCGCCGCGCTCGCGTGTCCGGCCGAGATTACCGTGCGCATCGTCGATGCCGACGAGGGCCGCGCGCTGAACCGCGAGTATCGTGGTCGCGACTACGCGACCAACGTGCTGACTTTCGACTACAGCCGCAAGCCGGTGGTCGTGGCCGACCTGGTTCTGTGCGCTCCGGTGGTGGCGGACGAGGCGCGCAAGAGCCGGATTGCGATCGAGGCGCACTACGCGCATCTGCTGGTGCACGGCGCCTTGCATGCGCAAGGCTACGACCACGAGTCGCCCCCGGACGCGAAGGTGATGGAGTCGCGCGAAAGCGAGATCGTCACGCGGCTCGGCTTCGACGATCCCTACTGACGCGCGTCGTGCCGCTCAGCTCGAGCGCAACAGCCGCGCGGCGTCGAGCGCGAAGTAGCTCAGCACGCCGTCGGCGCCGGCGCGCTTGAAAGCGAGCAGGCTTTCCATCATCACGGCGTCATGGTCGAGCCAGCCGTTGGCTGCTGCGGCCTTCAGCATCGCGTATTCGCCGCTGACCTGGTAGACGAAGGTCGGCATGCGGAACTCGTCTTTCACCCGCCGCACGATGTCCAGGTACGGCATGCCGGGCTTGACCATCACCATGTCGGCGCCTTCGGCGATGTCGAGTGCGACTTCGCGCAGCGCCTCATCGCCGTTGGCCGGGTCCATCTGGTAGGTTTTTTTGTTGCTCTTGCCGAGATTCTTCGCCGAGCCGACGGCATCGCGAAACGGGCCGTAGAAGGCGCTGGCGTACTTCGCGCTGTAGGCCATGATCTTCGTGTGAATCAGGCCCTTGGCTTCGAGCACCTGACGGATCGCGCCGATGCGGCCGTCCATCATGTCGCTGGGCGCGACGATGTCGACGCCCGCTTCGGCCTGCACGATGGCTTGCTGCGTCAGAGTCGCGAGTGTCTGGTCATTGACGATGTAGCCGCTCGCGTCGAGCAGGCCGTCTTGGCCATGGCTCGTGAACGGGTCGAGCGCGACGTCGGTCAGCACGCCGAGCTCGGGGAAGCGCTTCTTCAGCTCGCGCACCGCGGTCGGCACCAGGCCTTCGGGATTCAGCGCCTCGCGACCGTCCTCGGTCTTCAAGGCCGGGTCGATCACCGGGAACAGCGCCATCACCGGAACGCGCAGCTGCAGGCACTCTTCCGCCAGCGGCAGCAGGCGATCGACGCTCTGCCGGCGCACGCCCGGCATCGACGCAACGTCTTGAGTTTGGCCGTGTCCAGCAAGCAGGAACACCGGCAGGATCAGGTCGCTTGTATCGAGTCGATGCTCGCGTACCAGTGCGCGGCTGAACTCGTCGCGGCGAAGCCGGCGCGGTCGGCTGGTGGGGTAAGGCGGCAGGGGCGGCAGGCTGGGCACAGGGCGGTTCCAGGTGGGCGTTCAGCCCTCGGCAGACCCGTGTCGAAACCCGGGTTTGGCTTACGCGTTATTCCGGTGTCGGCGGCCTCCCGGAGGCCGGGAGCGTCTGCTAAACTAGGTGGTGAATGATAGCCGCAAGGTCGTCATTCCCTGCTTTTCCTCCCTGAGCAGGTGCCTTACCGTGATGACAGCGTTAAGGCTTTTCAGCCCTGGCCTCACGGTCGGGGCTTTTTCTTCTGGACCGGTCGGGCGTCGCGATAATGCGCCGATGCTCTGGATCAAGTCCTTCCACATCGTCTTCGTTGCCAGCTGGTTTGCCGGCCTGTTCTACCTCCCCCGAATCTTCGTCAATCTCGCGATGGTGCCGGCCGACAGCCACGCCGAGCGCGAGCGCTTGCTGATGATGGCGCGCAAGCTCTACCGCTTCTCGAGCTTGCTGATGATCCCGGCGCTCGGTTTCGGCCTGTGGCTGTGGGCGCTGAACTTCCACGGCTACAACAACACTTGGCTGCACCTCAAGCTGCTGCTGGTGGTGCTGGCCGTCGGCTACCACCACGCCTGCCGCTCGCTGCTGCGCAAGTTCGAGCAGTTCGCGAACCGGCGCAGCGATCGCTGGTTTCGCGTGTTCAACGAAGTGCCGCTGCTGATCTTCGTCGGCATCGTCGTGCTCGTGGTTGTCAAGCCGTTCTGATTTTCGCGACCCGCTCATGGCCACGCACCGCAGCTCCGCCGTGCCGCTGGCCGGCATGTATGCGGCGCTGATCGTCTACGCGAGCCTCTACCCCTTCCTCGGCTGGCGCGTGCCCGGCGTCTCGCCGTGGGCCTTCCTGACCTTGCCCTGGTGCGCTGGTGCGCTCGGGCATCCGCTTGACGCGCGCGTTCGCGATCGCCGTCGCAGCGGGCTCGGCGCTGTCGCTGTCGATGGAGCTGCTGCAGAACTACCTGCCGCATCGCGTGTCGTCGAACGTCGATCTCGCGCTGAACATCGCCGGTACGCTGCTCGGCGCGTTGCTCGCTGCCGGGGTTCACACGCACGGCGGATTGGCACGCTGGCAGATCGTTCGCGAGCGCTGGTTCATCGACCGCAGCGCCGGTGGGTTGACGTTGCTGGTACTGTGGCCCGTCGGCTTGCTGTTTCCGGCTCCGGTGCCGCTCGGCGTCGGCCAGATTTGGCCCCGCTTGCGCGATGCGTTGGCCGATTCGGTCGAGGGCACCGGCGCCGCTGGGTGGACCCAGCCTTGGCTGCAGTCCGACGCCGACGCGGCGTCCCCGTTGCCGCCGGGCAGCGAATTCATCGCGATCGCGTTCGGTCTGCTCGCGCCTTGCCTGCTCGCGTTCGTCGTGTCTCGCCCTGGCTGGCGGCGCTGGATGCTGGCGCTCGGGGCGACGGCGATTGCGCTGGCGGCTACCACCTTGTCGACCGCGCTCAACTTCGGCCCGCAGCATGCGTTCACTTGGCGAACCGACACGTCGGTGGCGGCGATCGCGACCGGTTTCATCTTCGCGGTCTTGCTCGCCTGGGTGCCGCGCCGCGCGGCGGCCGGCTTGGCGCTGGTCGCGCTCGCCGTGCTCGTCGCGCTGGTCGCGCAGGCGCCGTCCGATCCGTACTTTGCCGAGAGCCTGCAGGCCTGGGACCAGGGCCGGTTCATCCGCTTTCATGGCGCGGCGCGATGGGTGGGCTGGCTTTGGCCATACGCGACGATGGCGTACCTGCTCGGACGCATCGTGGCGCGCGACGACGGGTAAGGGGATAAGGGCGGCCTCCTAGAATGTCGGCATGAGCAGTTACTACGAACGCCACATCTTCTTCTGCCTGAACCAGCGCGACAACGGCGAGAACTGC
>VBCQ01000376.1 GCA_005882155.1 Betaproteobacteria bacterium | reverse complement strand
CATCAGCGTCTCCAGCGCCGGTGCCGGATCGAACTCGAAGCGCACCTCGTGCAGCTCGGCTTCGCTCGGAACGAGATCTGGGCGGAATCGCCGCAAATATTCCATCAGCACCAGCGAGTGCTTCTGCTCTTCGAAGAACCACACGCTCATGAAGGCGCTGAAGTCGCTGTCGTCGCGGTTGTCGCGCAGGAACATCTCGGTGGCCGGCAGCGCCGCCCACTCGGTGATCGCGTTCATTTTGACCGTCTGCGCCTGCTCGTCGGACAACAGGCTGGCGTCGAAGCGGTCCCACGGAATGTCCTTGTCCATGCTCCAGCGCACGGCCTCGAGTTGCTTGAAAAGTTCGGGGTAAAGCATGATGGCGCCTTCACGAGTTGGCGCGATTTTAGACGGTGGCGTGTGACAGCGCCGCGGCGGCCCCTCGCGCCCGCGCGCGACGCCGATCGACATCGATTCAGCGCCGCGCTGAGCGTGACCATCGACGCCGTGTTGTCACTCTTTGAAACAGCGCCCTTTCACGCGATCAATTTGGCGTTCGCATGGAACTCGGCAGCGGCTCGTGCATCGAAGAATCCGGTCGGGCCGATTGGGCATGTTGAAGACAGCAATTCCCAGTCTGTGCTCCGACAGGCCGCCACCCCGCGTCATTCGCCGGGTGTCGGCCACTTGGTTTTGCGTTGCACAGCCTGCCGGTAACGGCTGAAATCCCGGAGCGGTTCTCCTCCTCCCTCCTCCCTCCCTCTTCGCTGCGGGGCGCTGTGCAGCCATCTTTATCACCAGCCGGGCCGCCACGTGCGGCCCGTGCGCTGTAGGACGATGCCGATCGCGCTGTCAGGCCAGACCGGGCATCGAAGCGAAGCTCCAACCCTTGTCGATTTTTGTTGCGAAACCCCGCCCGCCCGCTGGGGTCGCACTCTAGTGGCAACAACCACAGGAGTTCGGTATGTTGACTTCGCACACCCTCAAATTGACAGCTGCCGCCGCGCTCACCGCGCTGGCTGGCGCTTCGTATGCATTCGAGGCCAGTGGGCAAAATCCGCCGGCCAGCGCGACGATCGTGACGACCGTCCCGAGCCCGAGCCATCAGTACGTGGTTGTCTACCCGGCCTATCGGCCGTACGGCACGACCCGCGCTGAAGTGCTCGCCGATCTGCAATGGGCCCGCGCCAACGGCCTCATGAACGACACCGGCGAAGCCGGTGCGAGCGATCGGGTGCTGGAGCGCCGTGAGGCGTTCCCTGAGACCGAGCGCAATCGGGCGCTCGCGATACTGCGGGCCGAGCAAGACTACTACGCCACCCCGTATCGAATCATCATCGTTCCTTAGAGCCAGCCTTTGCGGCGGAAATAGATGAACGGTGCGGCCACTGAGGCGACCATCAGCGCAAGCGCGAACGGGTAGCCGAGTGACCAGTCCAGTTCCGGGATGGACTTGAAGTTCATCCCGTAGATGCTGGCGATCAAGGTCGGCGGCAACAATCCGACGCTCGCCACCGAGAAGATCTTGATGATCCGGTTCTGATTGATGTTGATGAAGCCGACGGTGGCGTTCATCAGAAAGTTGATCTTGTCGAACAGGAAGGTGGTGTGGCTGTCCAGCGAATCGATGTCGCGCAGGATTTGCCGAGCTTCCTCGAATTGCTCGGCGTTGAGCAAGCGGCTGCGCATCATGAAGCTCACGGCACGCCGCGTGTCCATCACGTTGCGCCGGATGCGTCCATTCAAGTCCTCTTCACGCGCGATCGCTGCCAGCGCCTCGCCGGCGACGACGACGTTCACATGCTGCTTCAGCACGCCGCTGCTGACGGCTTCGAGGCTGTCGTAGATGCTCTCGAGCGCGTCGGCGCTGTATTCGGCGTCGGCGTCGTAGAGCTTGAGCAGCACGTCTTTCGCGTCTTCGATGAGTGCCGGGATGCGGCGTGCGCGCAGCCGCAGCAGGCGATACACCGGCAGCGCTTCGACGTGCATCGAGAACAGCACGCCCTTGAACAGGATGAACGCGACACGAACGTTGCGCGGCGCGTCGGCGTCGTCGATCAGGAAGTCGCTCCGGATGTGCAGCTCGCCGTTGTCTTCCTCGTAGAAGCGCGCCGATTCCTCGAGGTCATCGTCGACCGCGTCGATCGGGATCGTGACCCCGAAGTGGTGGGCGATCCAGTCCTTTTCTTCCGGCGTCGGCGCTTCGAGATCGACCCACACCGGCTTGACATCGGCCAGCGCTTCGCGGCTTTCGATTTCTTCCTGGAACAGCCGGCCGTTGGCCAGCGTGAATACGTTCAGCATGAGGGCTCCAGCAAAGCGAACGCGCGCTGTGCGCATTCGGGGCCAGGGTGAAACGGGAACTCGTGCCGCCTCACTCCGACTCGACCGCGCATTCAACAACGCAGGGCCTGCAGGGAGCGGACGGTCACCGAGTGGGGGCCACGTCCAAGTCGAACTCCAGGAAACTTTGACGCGAAATTATCGCATCGGGTCGATGACTCGACGTTGCGTCGCGCGTGGATTACTGCGCGGCCTCGAAGCCCGCGGCGCGCCATAGCGCTTGTGCGGCGGGGCTGCTCAACGCCAGCAAAAACTCATGCGCTGCCGCGCTCGCGCCGTTGACCAGCGCCGCCGGATAGCGAATCGGCGGATGGCTCGCGCGCGGAAAGCGCGCCATCACCTGCACGCCGCGTGCGGTCGGCGCGTCGGTGGCGTAGACGATGCCCGCCGCGGCCTCGCCGCGCTCGACGAAGAGCAGCGCCGATCGCACGTTGTCGGCCCGCACCAGGCGCCGGCTCACGTCGTCCCAGAGCCCGAGCCGAGTCAGCGCGGCTTGCGCGTAGCGGCCGGCCGGCACGTGCGCCGGGTCGCCGGTCGCGACACGGTCGGGCGCATTGCTTCCTGTCGCCGGCGCGAGTGCGTTGCGCAAGGCCGGCACCGTTTCAAGCACGCCTTGCGGCGGCGCGGCGCTCGCATGGCGAACGACAACGAGGCGGATCCATCCACGCATCGTCGGCACTGATGAACAGCTGGGCCGGCGCACCTTGCTCGATCTGCCGCGCGAGTGTCGAGCTGGCCGCGAACGAAAAGCGAATCGGCGCCGCGGTTGTCAGGTTCGCGGCCAGGGTCTGCAGCACCTCGGTGAGACTCGCGGCAGCAAAGACGATGACCGGTTCGCTGGCGCGCGCCGACACTCCGACCGCGCAGGCGGCAAGGGTTTGTGTGACGAATTGTCGACGGCTCAGCGGCATGAAAATTCAACTCGATTCAACGGTCAAGCACAGCTGCGCCACCCGCATGGATTTGATCGTGTCAACACCCCGGTCACCCGCTTGTCACACCGTCGGAACGCGTGCACACTGGGTTCAGCGACGCTCGTCGAATCCCTCTCCCTCCAGCCTTCCGTCTCCCTCTGTTGTCTGCTTCCCTCACCCCCGCGAAAGGAGTACCCATGAATCTGACGATCAGCGGCCACCACCTTGAAGTGACGCCTGCACTGCGTGAGTATGTGCTCGCAAAACTAGATCGCGTGACGCGGCACTTCGACCAGGTGGTGGATATCAACGTGCTGCTGTCAGTGGAAAAACTCAAGGAGAAAGAACGAAGGCAAAAGGCAGAAGTGACATTGCATGTGAAAGGCCGCGACATCTTCGTCGAGAACGCGCACGAAGACCTCTACGCCGCGATCGACCAGCTGATGGACAAGCTCGATCGCCAGGTCTGCCGGCACAAGGACAAGCTGCAGGACCACCACCATGTCTCGGCCAAGCGGATCGATGCGACCCCGGTCTGAGGTCCGCGCGGTCCACCGCCATGAGCGGCCTGAGGGCCGCTTTTTTTCGCCGTGGATCGCACATCCCCGTGAGCGCGGGGGGACGGAAACGTTGCTGCTGCGCAGCACCGAGTGCACAATTGACCGATGCACAATTGAGCGCGGGGCTGGGCCCATGAGGCCCAAGTCACCGCGATGACCGACCGATGAACCGTCTCGCCGCCATCCTGCCTGCCAGCAACGTGCTGGTCGATGTGGACGCCACCAGCAAGAAGCGCGCATTCGAGCATGCCGGCCTGCTGTTCGAGAACCAGCACGCGATTGCGCGCGCGACGGTCACCGACAACCTGTTCGCGCGCGAGCGCCTCGGCTCGACCGGCCTCGGCCACGGCGTGGCAATTCCGCATGGCCGCATCAAGGGACTCAAAAATCCGCTGGCCGCGGTGTTGCGCGTGCAGCAACCGATCCCGTTCGACGCACCGGACGACCAGCCGGTGAGCCTGTTGATCTTTCTGCTGGTGCCCGAAGCGGCGACCCAGCGCCACCTCGAGATCCTGTCCGAAATCGCCGAGATGCTCAGCGACCGTGAGCTGCGCGAGCGCCTGAAGGCCGAGGACGACGCGGCCAAGGTGCACGAGCTGATCTCCAATTGGGAACCGTTGAAGTCGGTGGCTTGAGCGCCGACGACCAGACCGCGTGAAACCCACCGTCATCAGCGCGGAAGCGCTGTTCGAAGAACACCGCCAGCCGCTGCATTGGGAATGGATCGCCGGCCACGCGCATCCGGAGCGGCGCTTCGACGAGGCCGCGGTGCGCAACGCGCAGTCCGCCGCCGACCTGGTCGGCTACCTCAACTACATCCACCCGTATCGGGTGCAGATCGTCGGCCGGCGCGAGGTCGCTTACCTGAGTCAATCGACGCCTGAGGTGATCGAGCGGCGCATCTCGCGAATCGTCACGCTCGAGCCGCCGGTGCTGATCGTCGCCGACGCACAAACCCCGCCCGACAAGTTGGTCGCGATGTGCGACCGCGCCGACATTCCGCTGTTCGCGACCGAGGAATCGGCCGGCCATGTGATCGACGTCGTGCGCAGCTACTTGAGCCAGCTGTTCGCAGAGCGGACGACGCGCCACGGCGTGTTCATGGACATCCTCGGTCTCGGCGTGCTGCTCACCGGCGAGTCGGGCCTCGGCAAGAGCGAACTCGGGCTCGAACTGATCTCGCGCGGACATGGCCTGGTGGCCGACGATGCGGTCGATCTGTACCGCGTGTCGCAGACCTCGCTCGAAGGGCGTTGCCCCGAGCTGCTGCTGAACCTACTCGAAGTGCGCGGCATCGGCTTGCTCGACATCAAGTCGATCTTCGGCGAGACCGCGGTGCGCCGCAAAATGCGGCTGAAGCTGATCGTCCACCTGGTGCGCAAGGAAACGCTGGAGCGCGAGTTCGAGC
>VBCQ01000375.1 GCA_005882155.1 Betaproteobacteria bacterium | reverse complement strand
AGCCGCTTTGCGTAACGATGTGCAGCAAGCCCCGCCTTGAACGGCTTCAGCGGCAGCAATAGCATTGGCCCAGCGCGGCGTCGAACGTACCGAACGTAATTTCTGGAGGCGCAGAGTGAGTATGTCGTTCAACCGTCTGGTGAGTCTCAGTCTCGCTTGCCTTCTTTCGGCCTGCACGTCGGAGATGCGAGACGGCCAGCGGCAGCAAAGCGCAGCAGCGGTCGATCGGATATACGTCATCGATTGCGGAGAGAACCATGCGAAAGACCTCTCGGCGTGGACAACAACCGCCGACAAGGGCAAGGCGTTTGTGTTCAGCAACCATTGCTACCTGATCCGCCATCGTTCGGACTGGCTACTTTGGGATAGCGGCAATGCGGACCGCATCGCCACGATGCCGAGCGGTCTCGTCAATCCGCGAGGCACGCTGACTGCCTTCATGCGAAAGCCGCTGGCCGAGTCGCTCAGGGAGATCGGCGTGGCGCCCGAGGACATCGGGTACTTCGCGATGTCGCACGCGCATGGTGATCACTCGGGCAACGCCAACATGTTCTATCGCTCGACGATCTACATGCAGGCCGCGGAGTACGACGCGATACATGGCGTCGAGCCGCAGAAGCTTGGCATCACGCCCGCGAATTTCGAGAAATTGCGAGGGGCGAGAATCGTCAAGCTGAACGGCGACCACGATATCTTTGGCGACGGGTCAGCCGTGATCAAGGCGACTCCCGGCCATACGCCGGGGCATCAGTCGCTCTTCGTGCGGCTGCCGAAGACGGGACCGGTGCTGCTGTCCGGCGATTTCGTTCATCTGCGAAGCAATTGGGAGGCCAAGCGGGTGCCCTCAATCAATTTCAACGTCGAGCAGAGCAGTCGCTCCATGCTCGAGATGGAAAGCTTCATCAAGGCAACTGGAGCGCAACTGTGGATCAACCATGATGCCGAACAGAGTAGAGCCATTCCAAAGGCGCCAGCCTTTGTCGAGTAGAGCTCAACGCATTCCGCGCAGCGCCACCACGGCCATCAACACGCCGATCAACACCGGCTGATGCAGCATGTAGAACGTGAGACTCCAGCGCCCCAGCACCGCCAGTGGATTCAAGGCTCGCGGCAATGAAACCGTCAGCACCTCGCGCCGCCGCGCCAGCAACCACTGCCCCGTCGCGACACCCCACCACATCACGCCGAGCCACGGCAGCAACGGCACATAGTCCTCAGTGATCGGCCGGTGCGTCACGAGACCGACCCAATTCGTGAGCCGCGTATCGAAGAGCGGATGCTGGACGACTCGCGGCAACAGCAGCGCGAGCGCGCCGGCCAGCCACAGCGCGCGACCCCACGGCGCGGTGAGCCGCACGACGATCAACATCAGCGCGATGCCGTGCAGCACGCCGAAGCTGATGTAGCTCTGCGGGAACATCAGCCACGACCCGAGGCTCACGAGCAACGCGCATCCCGCCACTTGCAGCCAGCGCCGCCAGAAGCGCGGCCACGGTTGCTGTTGATCGATGGCCACCGCTTGACCCATGCCGGCGCAGAAGAGGAACAGGCTGACGATGCAAGTGCGCTGCAGCGTCCAGAACGGATCGTTGTGAAAGTCCTGCTGGATGAAGCGGAAGTGGTTCAGGTCGAACGAGAAATGGAACACCGCCATCCAGACCATGGCCAGGCCGCGCAAGGCGTCGAGTCGGTCAAAGCGGGCGTGGCGGGGGGCGTTCACCCGACGACGATATCAGGCCATCGCAACGCGCGACCGGCGCAAGCCGACGAACTCGAGGTCGGCGAGCAGCAGCACGGTCGCGGCCTGCAGCGCGATGAATGCATGGCCCAAGCCGCTCGGCGCGAACGACCCGCCGAGTGAGACCCAGACGCTGTCGGCCACCCACGCGAGGTTGCATACGATCACGGCCCAGACCGCCGCACGCGGCACCACCGCTTTGCGGGTCAGCCACAGCAGGCACGCGGCCCACGGGAACAGCGCGAGCCCCGCGGCCATCAGCAGCGAGACCGGCAGTGCGAGCACGCCATTCAACAGGCCGGCGCCGAGTGTCATCACGACACCGGCGGCGGCACTGATCAGCGCGTCGGCGATGAGCACACGACGCAGGAACGGGGACATGGAAACGACGGACATGGTGAGCTCCTTGCTGAAGCGAGTTGAGGTGAGCGCATCGTCGCGTCGGCACCGATGCAGCGTCGATAACCTCCGAGGTCATGGTTTCGGCGGCCCGTGTCGGCTATCGTTCGCCGCATGCAAGCCACCCTGCCCCACCCGAACGTCGGCAGGCTGATCCGCGAATGGCGGCAGCGCCGGCGCTTGAGCCAGCTCGACCTCGCGTGCGAGGCCGACATCTCCACGCGCCACTTGAGCTACGTCGAGAACGGCCGCGCATCTCCGAGCCGCGAGATGCTGATGCACCTGGCCGAGCACCTCGACGTGCCGCTGCGCGAGCGCAACATGCTGCTCACTGCCGCGGGCTACGCGCCGATCTACCGCGAGCGTCCGCTGGCCGACCCCGCCCTCGCGGCAGCGCGTCAGGCGGTGGACCTCGTGCTGCGCGGCCACGAGCCCTACCCTGCGCTCGCCGTCGACCGGCACTGGACCATGCTCGCGCACAACAGCGCGGTGCCGATGCTGCTCGCCGACATCGACCCGCAGATGCTGAAGCCGCCGGTCAACGTGCTGCGCCTGAGCCTGCATCCGAACGGCCTCGCGCCGCGCATCGTCAACCTGGCGCAATGGCGCGAGCATTTGTTCGCGCGGCTGCGGCAGCAAATCGCGGTATCGGCCGACGCGACGCTCGTCGAGCTGCTGCATGAGCTGCAGGCCTTGCCGTCGCCGGCGGCGCCGCCGCATGCGATCAACGGCGACGCGGGCGGCGTGGCGGTGCCGGTGCAGTTCAACACGCCGCGCGGCGTGATGTCGTTCATCAGCACGACCACCGTGTTCGGCACGCCGGTCGATATCACGCTCGCCGAGCTCGCGCTCGAGACCTTCTTCCCGGCCGACGCCCACACAGCGGAACTGCTGCGTCGCCTGGGTGACGGACAGAACGACGCCGCGCAGCGATAAACACGTTCAGCAGCAAGGGGACAGCGCAGCATGAGCACGACCACGACATCGGAGACCGTTCACCAGCGCATCTGTCCGCTGTGCGAGGCCTGCTGCGGGCTCGAGATCCGCATG
>VBCQ01000373.1 GCA_005882155.1 Betaproteobacteria bacterium | reverse complement strand
CCAGGCCCGCCTCAACGGGATCGACCACCACCGCCATGACGATGGGAATCGTCGTGGTGGCATTCTTCGCAGCCCGAACCGTCGAGGCGCCGACAGCGACAATGGCATCCACCTTGAGACCTACCAGCTCCGCAGCGAGGACGGGAAGCTGGTCGATCCGTCCCTCCGCCCATCGCGTCTCGATGACGACGTCTCGACCCTCTACGTAGCCGAGCTCGCCAAGGCCCCGACGGAATGCCTGTAATGAGAGGTTGGGCGTCGCCGGCGTCGGGGCAGCGCCAGACCCGAGATACGCAACCCGCGCGATCGTGGCGGAGCTCTGCGCCGCGGTCAGGGCGGGCAGGAGGATCGCTGCGAGAGCAAGGGTTCCGGCAAGCGTGATTCTCTTGAGTTTCACGGCACACCTCTTTGGACTCGCCTGCGGCACGCGAGCTCCAACTGCACGAACAACGTTGACAAGGAACATGGCGCCAACGAAGGCACGCTCGCGAGCGTCGGCGTTGACCGATGTTAGGCCTTTGGCACTCGCCGTCGTTCATACCCCCCACGCCGTCGTTCGTCGCAAATGCCTTGTCGCGTGCCGATCCGCCCCCAGACTGCGGCGACGTATGCAAACCACACGAGAGGGAGCGCGATGACTGCGATATCGAAGGCGAGGATCGCCGGCCTATTTTTTCTGCTGTACGCCGCGACGGGCGCTGCGGGCTACTCCATCAGCCAGTCGCTGATCGTCGACCACGATGCCGCCGCGACCGCGGCCCATCTGCTCGCCGGCGAGACGATGTTCCGCTTCGCGATCGCCGCGAATCTGGTGTCCGCCGCTTGCTATCTGGTGGTGGGTGCACTGCTCTACGATCTGTTTCGGCCCGTTGACCGGACGGCTGCGAGGCTCGCCATCTACTTTTTGCTCATCAGCTGCGCGATGGGCGCTTTCGATTCTCTATTCCAGTACGCGGCGCTCGACGTGCTGAAAGGCGACTATCTCGGCGACTTCAGCGCGTCGCAACGTCACGCGCTGGCGCTGCTGTTCCTCACCGAAAATATCCGGCTGCTCGACATGGGCCTGATCTTCTTTGGCTTGCTGTGGATCGCAATCGGCTACCTCGCCCTGCGGTCCACGTTTCTTCCGCGGATCGTGGGCGCGATCGCACTGTTCGATGGGCTCTGGTACGTCACCCATCTGTATCGGCCGCTTGCGCTGGCGCTGCTGCCGTATGTGATCGTTATCCCCGGCATCGGCAGCATGGCCATCATGCTCTGGCTTGCGATCAAGGGTGTCGACGCGCAACGCTGGAGCGAGCAGGCGAGTGCAGCGAGGAGTCGAGCATGAGCAAAGATCAATGCGCTGCCGAACCGCAGTCGGCCTCGATACAGCGGTACGCCAAAATGGCCGGTGTCATGTTCCTGCTCTCCATCGTGGGGGGCGGCGTGGGCGAGTTCTACATTCCGTCCACGCTCATCGTTTCGTCCGATGCTGCCGCGACTGCGAAAAACATCCTGGCCCACGAGTCGCTCTTCCGTTGGGGCTTCGCCGCCTACTTGTTGGAAGCCACTTGCGACATTGCCTTGGCGCTCATTCTGTATCTGTTGCTCAAGCCGGTAGACACAAGCCTTGCTCTGTTGGCGGCGTTCTTCCGCCTCGTGTCGACCTCGGTTTTCGGTGTCGGAGAGCTCTTCTATTTCGCGGCCTTGCCGCTCCTGAGCGGATCCGACTACCTGCAGACTTTCTCGCCTGAGCAACTCAATACGCTCGCGCTTTTCTCGCTCAAGCTTTACGGATACTGTGGGGAGATATTCATGGTGTTCTACGGCGTCGCTTCGCTACTGTTTGGCTATCTCATGTTTCGATCGCGCTACCTGCCGAGATTTCTGGGGGCGCTGCTTGCGCTGGGTGGGTTGGGCTTCGTGACCCATAACCTGGCACTGGTGCTGGCGCCGCGATACGCATTCTCGGGATTGCTGCTGCCGATGGTTATCTCGGTGTTGGCGCTGACCGTGTGGTTGCTCGTGAAAGGAATCGATATTCCCGCGTGGGAGGAGAGGTTGGCGAAGTAGCGGTGGGCTGCCGGAGCGCGTGAGCGAAGTGTGCGCCTTACCCCCCCAAGCTGTCTCCGAAGAGGTCCAGCGCCGAGCCGTGCAGTGAACGCAGCAATTTAATCGGGTCGACCGCTTGGGCCAGTGCCAGTGCACCGCTGAGCCGGTACGAGGGCGCCAGCAAACGCAGGGCGGCTTCGGTCACGATGGGCGCCGTCACGGCATAGATGTCCTGCCCACGCACGCCGGCCGTCTTGCTGTACCAGGCGCATCACCAGCTCGAAACGCTGCGCGGAGCGCCCGTTGTCGTCCGCTGCGGTGGGCGGCGGTGTCGAGGCGTCGCGGATGTCGTCGAGCGCCGAGCGGTTGAGCAGCGAACGAATCTCGCCGACCTTCAAGTGATGGGCCAGAGTGATGACTTCGCTGAATGGAAGTTCGACCATGGCTTGATGGCCCAGCGGCGCGGAGAAGACCCAGTTCGGCACCTCGGCCGATAGCACCAGCGGTGCAAGGCGTGCGTTCGTGACGACCACCCGTGGCACCTTGTTGCGCTCGCCTGTCTTGCGCGTACCGACAGTGGGCCACCAGCGGTCGAGCGCGACAGCCACCGTGATCTCGTCGATGTGGCCGGCAGATGCCAACGCGCTGGCCAGAAGATCGGCCAGACCGCCGTAGAAGCCGGCCGCCGGAATCACGACCCGGCCGGCTGCACGCGCCAATGCATCGAGCTCGGCGAAGCTGGCTTGCGCGCTGGCCTGCTCCGCCGTCACGTCGATGTAGTGGCAGCCGGCACGCAACGCCGCTCGCGCCACGGGCGCCGCGGTGTCGAGAAACGGACCTGCGCAATTGATGACCACCGCGCACTCGGCGAAGGCCTCCTCGAGGCTGACCGGATCGTCGAGCTCGGCAATGCGCCGCGGAATTGCCGCAGGGATCGTCTCGTCGAGCCGGGCAGCGCTGCGCCCGACAGCCACCACCGGCAGCCCGCGGCGTTGCACTTCATGGACGACAAATTGACCGGTGTGACCCGCGGCGCCATACACGGCGATGCATTTGCTTGTGGAATTCATGTGGGCCTCATGTGAGCCTCATGTGAGCTTTGACGATACAGACCTGTCTGTTCTTCAACATTACAGACAGGTCTGTATCATGTCAAGCATGCGCACTCCGACTCCCTCCCGCTCGCCGCGAAATGCTTCACCCATTCGCCGCTCAGGCACGGCGTCGAAGCGCTCAGCGACGGCCACTTCCCGCGCGGCGGGCACGGAGGCAATCGAGTCGGCACCCGAAGTGCGGGAGCGCATCCTCGACACCGCTTCCAGGCTGTTCTATGAGCGCGGCACTCGCGCGGTTGGTGTCGATCTGGTCGTGCAGGAGGCGGCGGTCGCGAAGACCAGCCTGTACCGCTACTTCCCCACCAAGGACGATTTGATCGTCGCCTTCCTGGAGCGCGAGGACGTCGAGTTCTGGGCGCAATGGGACCGCGTGGCCACGCAATTCGCCGACGATCCCGCCGCTGAACTGGACGCACACATGCGCTGGATCGGCGAACGCCTCGCGCGCTCGAATTACCGCGGCTGCCCGCAGATCAACGTGGCTGCCGAGTTTGCCGAGCATGACCACCCGGCTCGCCAAGTCTCGCGCCGACACATGCAGGCGCTGCGAGCCCGCCTCCTGGACATCGTCAAGCGGCTGAACTTGCCCCGGCCCAAGCAACTCGCCGCACAAATCGCCGTGTTGGTGAACGGCGCCTTTGTCAGTTCGGGCCTGCTCAGCGCCGACGAAGCCACCGGCGTGTTGCGCGCCGCACTGAGGGCCTTGCTGGCCGGTGCGCGTGCTGGCGCTTGAGCTTCGGCTCATGCTTTGCCTCGCCGAAGCATTGCCGGTTCACGGCTCCAGAAACTGCTGGATCAACTGCGTGATCGCGAGCGACTCGAAGCGCTCTGCCAGGTGCACCAGCCGATTCGCGAAAGGCTTGTACTGGTTGCCCAGGGTGCTCAGCTGGTTCGCGGCTTCACGCAAGGCTCGCATTTCGCCGCTGCGCGCGAGCCGTGCCAGCGCTTGCAGTGTCGGCTGGGGAGGCGGGATCAGCGCTGCCGTGCTGTCCGGCGCTTCCGACGGGCGGGCGAAGGTCCAGTCCACTTTCAGCAGCTCGCCGATACGCTGCAGCAACTGCCGCACGTCGATCGGCTTGGGCAGGAACGCGTTCGCCCCGGCCGCGAGGTAGCGAGCGGTGTCGGATTTCGAGACGGTGGCCGAGCCGACAACCAGTTGCCCTGCTGCGCGATCGACACGCACGTTGTCTGCATCGTCAAGGCCTTCGGCGCGCGCCACTGCCGGTGTCTTGCCTTCGGCAAACGCCTGCACGTCGCCAACGGCTCCGCTCGCGACGAACAGACGATGCGCGCCGGCCAGATACGCGACGCCTTGCGGTTCGTGCAGCGGCTGGATGCGCGCGATGCGCTTGCCTGCACGCAGGTCGACGACCTCCACCGAGCCGGCGCCGAGGGCGGCGACGAACAGCCGATTGCCGTCGATGTCGATGTCCATGTGATCGATTCGGCCGTCGACCGCTGGCAACTCCACCCTCTGGCCGAGCACGAGCGATTGGGCACCGGCCGACCGCACGCTCACGAGACAGGTGGCGGCGACCAGCGCAGCCAGGGCGACCATCAAGCGGCTCATTTCGTGCGAACTGGCCATGGCGGATTGCCTCCGTTCCTGTCCCCATGTCGAACGTGGTTGAAGCGATATAGCAACATCTACATTGACGTATGATTCTCTACATGGCCTCCACAACCCAGCAGTGGCTTCTGCTGATCGTCTCGCTCCCCACGGCGAGCGCGACCGCCCGCATGCGCATCTGGCGCGCGCTCAAGGGGCTGGGCTGCATGGCCTTGCGCGACGGCGCCTACCTGTTGCCCGCCAAAGCCGATCGCGAGCAGGACCTGCAGGATCTCGCCGACGAATGCATCCGTGAGGGCGGCAGCGCCTGGCTGATGGCCATCGCGCCGCGATCGGCCGATGAGGACGCCTCGTATCG
>VBCQ01000372.1 GCA_005882155.1 Betaproteobacteria bacterium | reverse complement strand
CACACTGCCGATCGAGTTCAAGGGACGCTCGCCCGTCATCGACGGCTCGGTCAACGGCCATGCGATGACGGTGCTCGTCGACAGCGGTGCATCGGCGACCTCGCTGACGCGCTCGCTCGCCGACCGTGCCGGTCTCGCGCTCAGCCATTCCAACACGACGAGCTTCGGTGTCGGTGGCGAATCGCAGCGCTACACCGCGCGGGTCGACGAGGTGTCGTTCGGGCCGGTGCGCTGGAAGCGCGCGAACCTGGCGGTGGTGTGGAGCTTGTCGGCCAACGCGCC
>VBCQ01000371.1 GCA_005882155.1 Betaproteobacteria bacterium | reverse complement strand
GCAGAAACCATAGAGAACACGCGGTTGACGGTGATGGACATGTGGGGCGCCGTCCGCGCCGACTCGAACAACTGGGCGACCGCTGAGATGATCGCCGATCAGCCCGAGATGCTGCTCGGCGCAGACTTTCTGCGCTCGCATCGCGTGCTGTTCGCGGCGAGCCAACGGCGCTTTTACTTCTCGTACATCGGCGGCGCGGTCTTTCAGGCCGACTAATTCATCAACAATCGAGCGCCCGGCTGCAGCTCGAACGAGGTGTTGAGGCCCCGGCCCTCGGCGTTCAAAACGCCGCACAGCCAGCGCGAATCGACATCGGACGCGCGCTCTAGCCGCAAGCGCCGGCGCCGCATCGCGACGAGCTCCATCGCCATCAGTTGGCCCGTCTCGGCATCGATCTGCGGCAGGTACATGAGGCCGAGATCGCCGCGAAACTCGTCGTGGCCCGCGATGCCCTCGTAGTCGTTGATGAAGTCGCCGCAGCCGTAGAGGATCAGCTTGCCGCCGCGCCGCTCGATGCCTTTCGGATGGTGCGACGAGTGGCCGTGCAGCACGTCGACGCCGCCCGCATCGATCAGCCGGTGCGCGAATTGCTGCTGCTCGATCGGAATGCCGCCGATGCGCTCGGCCAGTCGATCGGCACTGCGCGACGATAGATCGGCCAGAAAGGCGACGCCTGGCTGCGCCGCGCTCGCCGCCCATGAGCGCGGAATTCCGCTGTCTTCGGTGCCGAGCGAGAAGACGAGAACGCGTCCGCCATCGCTGCGCGTCAGCGCTGCCGGCGCCTGTGCCTCGTTGCGATTCTTGCCAGCTCCGGCCGTGTGCAGCCCGGCATCGTGAAGAACTTGCAATGTCTCGAGCAGGCCTGCCTCACCCCAATCGAGCACATGGTTGTTCGCGAGTTCGCAGCAGTCGATTCCGGCGGCGGTGAGGCAGCCGACGTTGGCCGGATGCATCCGGTAATTGATGCCCTTGTTGACCCAGTCGTCGCTGCGTGTCACGGCAGTTTCGAGGTTGTTGATTCTGGCGTCGGGCCGAGCGCGGGCGAGCTCGTCGAGCGCGTCGCCCCAGATGTAGGCGTCGGCTACGCCACGTGGAATCGGGCCGTTGGCGCGCTCGGCGAGCCGCACGTAGTCGACCGCATTGCGCAGGTAACCCTCATGGATGTGCGGCTCGGATGGCTGTCGCAGAATTTGATCGACTCCGCGGCCCGTCATCAGCCGCAACCTCAGGAGGCCATCATGAGCAAGGCACCCGGATATCAGAAATATCCCGAGCACAAGATTCAGGAGAACAAGCTCGCACAGCGAGTGAAGGTCGAGATCGACGGCAACGTGATTGCCGATTCGAACAACGTGATCCGAGTTGACGAGGACAAGTACCCGCCGCGTTTCTACTTTCCGCGCGCCGACGTGAAGATGAACCAGCTCGCGCGCTCGACGACGACCACCCAGTGCCCATTCAAAGGCACTGCGAATTACTTCAACCTCACGGTCGGCAACAAGAAGCTCGACGACGCGGTCTGGACCTACGAAGACCCGTACGACGAGCACCGCGATCTGAAAGACCGCGTGGCGTTCTACGACGACAAGTTTTCGGACATCCATGTCCGCCCCGAGACTTCACGCGCTAATGCGCTTCCATAAGCGGCTCTTCATCAGCTGCAGCTTCTTGTTTTCCATCTCGGACAGGCGAGCGGTACAGGCCTCGAACTCGGCTTCCCAGCTCGCCATCTCGACGCGCGACGCGACGCGGGCGCCGCGCGCCTTCATGGCGTAGTAGAGCTCGCAATACTCGCCGCAGATTTCGCGGATGTAGTCGAACGATCGACGGTGAACCGGGCAGGGGCCGAGCTCGCGGATCGCGTTCTGATGCTCGGCCGTCGCATAACCCTTGTGGCTCGCAAAGCCATAGCCCGGGTAGAGCGCGTCGAGCTGCATCATCAAGCGATCGCGGTAGACCTTGGCGACGATCGACGCCGATGCGATCGAGAAGTTGAGCCCGTCGCCCTTGTCGAAGCTGTTCTGCGGCTGCGTGATCGCCGGGATCGTTCGGCTGTCGACGAGCACATGCTGCGGCACCAGCGGCAGGCTCGCGAGCGCGAGCTGCATCGCGCGCAGCCCGGCGTGGTAGATGTTGACGCGGTCGATCTCGTCGACCTCGACGACGCCGATGCCGACCGCCGCCGCACTGCGCCGAATCTGCACGTCGAGCTCGACACGCCGATCGGGGTCGAGCGCCTTCGAGTCGTCGATGCCGTCGATCTCGGTCCCCGGCGGGAAGATCACCGCCGCGGCGACGACCGGGCCGGCGAGCGGTCCCATGCCGACCTCGTCGACGCCGGCGATGTGCACGACGCCGGCCTTCCACAGCAGCCGTTCGAAATGCAGCATCGCGTCGAGCCGCAGCCGTTCCTTGCGTTGCTCGTCGGCGCGTTTGGCGAGCAGCTTGTAGAGTTTTTGCACGCCGGCGCGCGGGTCGCGCTGCAGCTTGGTCAGCAGCTGGGCGGAGACGGCGGCTCCAGGGTCCGCGTATTTCTCCTGGAGTTCTTTGAGCGAGAGTTCAGACAGGGCGCGCGGCATGGCCTATTTTGTGCGGGATCGGGCCGCTTGGAGCCGCCGCGGCGGCGCCGAGTTCACTGAGGTCGGAGTCGTTTTTTCAGCGCCAGTCGCCGAGCAACCTGGCGATCAGCCGGCTGCAATGCTCGCCGGGCGGCTGAAAACGCTCGCCGGGGTTGGACGGCGGCAACTGCCGGCGCTTGTCGTCCTCGCTCATCGGCGTTCGCAGAACCGGCTCGGCGTACTGGCACACCGCTTCGGCGTCGCCGCACAGCGGTTGCCAGTAGAGGTCGACGACGCCGTCGCGCAGGACGGCGTAGCGGCTGCTGTGTGCGCTGGCGAAGGCCTGCGCCTCGCCCGCGGATTCGCCGCTCAGCTGAAACAGTCGGCCGAAGCCGAAGCCCTCATGAACGTCGACGCCTCCGCGCGCCGGTACCTGCGCGACGCAGCGGCCGCTGTGCGCGAAGCGGGCCGCGGCGAGCGGCGGCGTCGAGATGGTCGGCAGCGGCGTCGCGCGCGGCGCTGGCATTGGGGCCTTGTCCGCTGCGAAGCCCGCATCGGCCACGCGAACGAGGCCGCTGTGCTGCGCGATCAGCAGCATCCACTTCGCGAGCGGGCTGTCGCCGCTGCGATTGAAGTCGACCGAGACGACAGGGTCGGCCGCGTCGGAGTTCGGGGCGGCCCAACGCGCCAGCAACTGTCCGCTGCCGATCTGCCACAAGGCCGCGTCGCCGTGGCGGCCGCCGGTTGCAACGCGCGTGCCGTCGGTGCTGATCGCGATCGCGCTGATGCCGCCGTCGTGCGCGACAAGCGCGGGCTTGGGCCTCGCGTTGCCGTTCACGTCGACGACCCGCCACGAGCCGTCGTCATGTCCCATCGCCAGCCGCTCGGGGGCGTTCGGCGCGAACGCGATGCGCCGCACCGGCGACGCTGCCGCGATGTGGCGCGGCGCTGCAGCCGACGCCGACGACCACAGCCACACGCCATCGTCCGCCGCGACGGCGAGCGTGTCGCTCATTTCACTCCAGCCGATCGCGTGCGCGACGAGCGGCCGTGCCGGCGTCAATCGAGCGCTCATCTGGCCGCTCGCCGATCCAAAGATCGCCACGCTGCCGTCACGCGACAAGACCGCGAGCCGTTCGCCATCGCGCGAGAACGCGATGTCGAGCGCATTCGCGACCGCCAGCGATCGCTGCGGCGCAGTCGGGCCGGCGAGCGCCGCGACCGCCTCGCGCAACGCGGCTGCCGCGACGCCGCTCGGCCGCCGCGCGACGCCGGCGAGCGCGATCTTCGCGGCGAGGTCGGCGTCGCGCGGCAATACCGCCAACGCACGCGCACCGAGCTGGATCGACGGAATGTTCTCGCTGCGCTCGCGCGACACTTCGTTCTGAACGTAGGCGCCCCAGGCGAAGAACAGCACGAGCACCACCGCCACCGCGGCAGCGCCGATGCGCTTGCGCCATTCGGTGCGCTCGAGGCTCCACAGCTCGTCTTTCGCGATGCCGTGGATCGGCGCGGCGATGTTCAGAAACGCGTCGCGAAACGCCGGCTCGGCGAGCGACATCTTCTTCGCCGCGCGCGCCGCCAGCGCGTCGACCCACAGTGGCTCTTCGCGATAGACGCCGCGCAGCGCGGGTGGCAGCGCGCTGCTGCGCGCCCAGTCGAAGTCATGACCCGACGCCTTGTCCCAGACGATGTCACCGCCGCTGCGAACGACGATCAGCTTGGCGAGCGGCCGGTGCGCGATCCACCACGCGACTTCGCCATTGACCCATGGCGACGCAGCCGACGCCGGGCACGCGAGAACGACGAGCCATTGCGATTTGCCGAGCGAGCGCTCGATCGCGCCGCGCAGCGCCGGGTCGGCCGACATGCTCGTCTTGTCGAGGAATACGCGCTTGGCGCGCAGCTTGTACCAGGGCCGCGCAAAGCGCGTCAGCGCATGCGCCAGCGCCGCGGCGAGCGGGCCGTCGGCAGCCTGGTTGTAGGAAATGAAAGCGTCGTAGGGCTTCACGGGCAGCGCGAATGTGACCGCAAACAGAGTCGGCTGCAACCGGGTCGGCACGTGCCTTGCCCGCGTGACGAATGAAAGGAGATTGCAATGAAACTCTACCTCGCACCCGGCGCCTGCAGCTTGTCGGAACACATTGCGCTGCACGAAGCCGGACTCGAATTCGACCGCATCAAGGTCGACCTGAAGACCAAGCGCACCGCCGACGGCGGCGACTACTGGCAGATCAACCCCAAGGGCTACGTGCCCGCGCTGGTACTCGACGACGGCCAGATGCTGACCGAGAACGTCGCGATCCTGAGCTGGGTGGCAGAGCGCGCGCCGCGCCTCGCGCCGTCAGGCGAGCTCGCGCGCATCCGGCTGATCGAGATGCTCGCGTTCCTCTGCACCGAAGTGCACAAACCGTTTTTGCGCATCTTCTTTGCGACCAGCGATGCGGAGAAGGAGCTGGCAACCGGGCTCATCGCGAAGCGTCTTCAATTCATCGCCGATCGATTCAAGGGCAACTACCTGTTCGGTGCCGACGCGAGCGTTGCCGACGCGATGCTCTACGTGATGTTGCGCTGGGCGCGAATGAAGCAGCTGCAAGTGCCCTCGCCGCTGCCCGAGTTCATCGGCCGCATGCAGGCGCGGCCCGCGGTCGAGCTCGCGCTGCGGCACGAGGGGCTGGAGAAGGTCTGATCATCGCCCGCTGGCGGCGGTGCGGGTGGTGCTCGGCCGGCCCTTGAGCTCGTCGACCAGCCGCTTGGCGCCGTACACCTTGCCCATCGCTTCGAGCAGCGCGGCCGAGCGGACTGCCACGGTGCGATTGACCGAGGCGTCGAAGCCGTACTCGCCGCCGAGCGACTCGATGTTGCCGTCGAACACCAGCCCGACAACTTCGCCGCGCTGGTTCACGACCGGCGAGCCCGAGTTGCCGCCGATGATGTCGTTGCTGGTGACGAAGTTGAACTGCACGTCGGGCGCGAGCCTGGCCTTCGCCGTCAGCCACGACTTCGGCAGCGCGAACGGATCCGTGCCGGTGTGGCGCGCGAAGGCACCGGCGATGGTGGTGAACGGACCCACCCGCGCACCGTTGTCGTCGTAGCCCTGGACCGCGCCGTACGAGAGCCGAAGCGTGAACGTGGCGTCGGGGTAGAGGCTGTCGCCGTAGACGGCGAATCGCGCCCTGGCCAGCAGCTCCTGCTGCTGCTTCATCGGGCCGTCGACCTCGGTCTCGAACTTCTTGCGGATCGCGCGGGCGTCGGCGTCGAACGCGCGAGCAAGCTCGATCATCGGGTCTTTCGACGCGGCGATTTTCGCCTTGCCGCCGTCGAACAGTTGCTTGCGAACGCCGCCGGTCGCGTTGCCCGCCTTGTCGGTCGTGATGTGCTCGAGCCGGCTGCCCTTGACGGCGGCGGTGGCGATTTGCATCGGGCTCTTCACGCCGAACACGCGCTTGATGATCGGGTGATCCGGCCCGAGGTGTTCGCGCATCTTGGCGAGCGACCAGGCGAGCGTGGTGATCTCGAGCTCGTCGTAGATCGGACGATTCGCCAGAAGCTCCTGCTTGAACTGCGGCAGCCGCGCGTCGGTGAACTCCTTGAGTCGCTCGCCGTTCGGCTTGTCCGACTCGTCGGCGTAGCGCACCAGGCCGCGCGCGATCTTGAACAGCTCCGACAGCGGCCCGCGCTCGAGCGCGTTGTATTCCTTGCGGTAGGCCTGCTCCTTCTTCACGAGCTCGCCGATCGTGGCCCAGACCGCGCCGTACGCCTTGTCGAGCTCGGGCCGCGCCGCCACCTGGGCGCGAAAGTCCTGCTCGTTCTTCACCAGCTGCGCGTAGAAGGCCTTGTCGGCGAGCGCGGCCTGCTCGCCCTTCACTCTTTTCAGCGAGTTCTCGATGCCGAACAGAAGGTCGTTCGAGTGGCGCTTCTGCTCGGCCCCGCGCTCCTGGTATTGGCTCAGCAAGCCACGCCACTCGGCGAGGCGAACGAGGTTGGCCGGCAGCTTCGTGTCGCGGTCGTCGTCGAGCTGGTCGACCGTGAAGCCGCGCGAGGTGCTCCCCGGGTTGCCTGACACGAACGTGGCCTCGCCTTCGCGCATCACGCCGTCGGACCAGGCGAGATGATGGTCCATCTTCATCGGAGCGCCGTCACGGCCGTAAATGCGCACGAACGACACATCGAGGTCGTAGCGCGGGAACATGAAGTTGTCCGGGTCGCCGCCGAAGAATGCGATCTGGTCTTCGGGCGCAAACACGAGGCGGATGTCCTGCAGGCGGCGGTACTTGTACAAGTCATAGCGGCCACCGCGGTACAGGCTGACGACCTCGCAGCGGAATTCATCCGACGTGGCGCACTCCTTTTCGATGCCGGCGATGGCGGCCCGTTGAGTCTCGGAAAATTGGTCGGCGGCGATGCCTTGCGTTGCCGCCTGCACCCGCTGGGTGACGTCAGTGATTTCGGCGAGCTGGTTGAGCTCCATCCCGGGGCAGCGCGCCTCGTCCGCTTGCTTCTTGGCGAAGAAGCCGTCTCGGTTGAAATCTTTTTTCGTGAGGCCCGAGAGGTTCTCGATGCATTGGCGAGCGCAGTGGTGGTTCGTCATCACGAGGCCGTCCGCCGACACGACCGAGGCCGAGCAGCCGCCGGCAATCCGCACCGACGCGAGTCGCAGATGATCGAGCCAGTCCTTCGTCGGCTCGAAGCCGTACTTCGCCTTCACCTTGGCCGAAGGAAAGTTGTTGAACGTCCACATGCCTTCGTCGGCGAAGGCGGTGGTGGCGAACAGCACGGCAGCGATCGACAGCAGGAGCTGTTTCTTCATGCGGGAATCCTTGGGATCAGAGGGGAGCGGGGCCGTGATGCTATCGCCCCTCACAAAGGGAGGTACTCAGTAGGTCTTGTGCAGGCCGTCTTCGATCGCTAGGCCCTCTCGCGTCAATTCACCCGGTGATGATCGGCCGCAGCGCTTCGATCTCTTCGACAACAAAATCGAAAAACGCCGCCACCCGCGGCGTGCGCCGCAACTCGGCGGTGGTGAGCAGTCGCCAGATCCGCGTCAACTCCGCGACTGGGCCGAGCACGCGCACGAGTTCGGGCTCTGCGTCGCCGAGCGCGGTCGGCAGCGGCGCGACGCCGACGCCGGCTTTCACCGAGTAGACGAGCCCGAGCACGCTGTTGCTGCGAGCGACGAACCTGGCGTTCGGCGCCACGCTGCGCAGCCATTCGGCGGCGCGGTGCTGACTCATCGTCGCGTCGAACCCCACCAGGGCATGCTGCTGCAAGTCTTCGACGCGCGCCGGCTGGCCGTGGCGCTCGATGTATTGGCGGCTCGCGTAGACCGCCCAGAACGAGTCGCCGACCTTGCGCCCGACCAGCGCTTCGTCGTCGGTGTCGCCCGAGCGCAGCGCGACGTCGGCCTCGCCTTTCGTGAGGTCGAGATACTTGTCGCTGGTGATGAACTGCAGCTGTAGCGCCGGGTAGCGGGCGTGGAAGCGATCGAGCAGCGACGACTGCGTGATGCGGAACACCAGCGGCTCGGGGCAGGTCATGCGAATGACGCCGACGGCGTCGCGCCGGTTGGCCTCGACCTGCTGCTCGAACGCGAGCACCGCCTGCTCGATGCGCTGTGCGTGCGGCAGCATCTCCTCGCCGAATTCGGTCAACCGGTAGCCCGTCGGGTGGCGCTGCACGAGCGGCCGCCCGATGCGCCGCTCGAATTGCAACAGGCGGCGCTGCACCGTCGACTGGTCGACATTCAGCGCACGCCCGGCTGCGAGCGTGCTGTGGTGGCGCGCGACCGCGAGCAGGTACTTGAGATCGTCCCAATCGAACATGGGCTAGGGCCTGTTAGCGCTAACAGGCCCTAGTTATGCGTCATTGCGGCCCCTCTTGGCAATCCTGCGCCTTACGCCGCATGGGGCTCACGCCTACTCTGACGACAGAGCGGTTGTCGAACCGATGCCGCCATCATGATCGAAAGGAGCTTCCGCGATGAACCCGAAATTGAGCGTCGCGCTCGCGTTGCTGTGGACTGCCGCATTCGCGCAAGACCCGGTCGCGAGCGACGGCGACAAGTACAGGGTGCTGCTCGAAAACGAGCAGGTGCGCGTTCTCTCGTACACCGACCGGCCGGGCGACAAGACTCAGCAGCACCAGCACCCGGCCTTTGTCGTCTACGCTCTGGCGCCGTTCAAGCGCCGGCTGACGCTGGCCGATGGCCGGACGATGACGCGCGAGTTCAAGGCCGGCGATGTGCTGTATTCGAATGGCGAGACGCACATCGGCGAGAACGTGGGCCAGACGCCGACGCAGGTCATCATGGTCGAGATGAAGCCAGCGGCGGCGAGGCCGTGACGCCGATCGCTCTTTGCGCCGTCACGCGTTCAAGGTCGCCATGCCGGCCGCCGCATAACGCGCACCCGCCACCGGCCGATCGGCGAGCACGCTGTCGATCGCGCTCATCTGCGCGTCGTTGAGCGTGATCGCCGTCGCCGCGGCGTTCTCGTCGAGCCGTTCGATGCGCCGCGTGCCGGGGATCGGCACGATGTCGGGCCCGCGGTGCAGCAGCCACGCGAGCGCGAGCTGGGCCGGCGTGCAGCCGTGCGTGCGCGCGATGTCGTTGACGGCGTCGACCAGTCTCAGGTTGCTTTCGAGGTTGTCGCCTTGAAAGCGCGGGTTGGTGCGCCGCCAGTCGTTCGGCGCGAGCGTGTCGGTGCTCTGGATCGCGCCGGTCAAGAAGCCGCGGCCGAGCGGGGCGTAGGCGACGAGGCCGATGCCGAGCTCGTTGCACACCGGCAATGCATCGCGCTCGATCTCGCGCGTCCACATCGAGTACTCGCTTTGCAGCGCGCTGATCGGGTGCACCTGCGCGGCGCGGCGCAACGTGCTGCTTGCCGCTTCCGACATGCCAAGGAAGCGCACCTTGCCGGCCTTCACCAGCTCGGCCATCGCGCCGACGGTGTCCTCGATCGGCACGTTGCGGTCGACGCGGTGCTGGTAGTACAGGTCGATGTGGTCGACACCGAGGCGCTGCAGGCTCGCATCGCAGGCGCTGATCACGTAGTCGGGCCGGCCGTTGACGCCGAGGAAGCTGCCATCGCTCGCCCGCACGTTGCCGAACTTGGTCGCGATGATCACCTCGCTGCGCCGCGTGCGCAGCAACTGCGCGAGCAGCCGTTCGTTGGCGCCGTTCAGGCCGTACATGTCGGCGGTGTCGAGAAAGTTCACGCCGATGTCGAGCGCGTGGTTCAGCACCGCGAGCGACACCGCGTCGTCGGCGGGGCCGTAAAAGTCCGACATGCCCATGCAGCCGAGGCCGATCGCAGAAACTTCGAGACCTTGGGTGCCGAGACGACGGCGCGGGATCGAGGTGGTGGTCATGGGGCGACTCCTTGGGTTGAGATTGACGACATTCGCCAAGGCTAAATTCAGCGCCAGATCAGCGTTAGCCGATTGCTGGCCGATCCTTGCCCGATCCTCCAAGGTCGGCGGCCGATGCGCGCGCCATCCGAGTCCCGACGCGACAATCTCGACACGATGACCGACAACGAAACTGCGCAGTCCGAGGTCGCGCCGATCGACGCGCGCCGGCGCGAGTTGATCGACTGGGTCATGCGCTTCGCACCGACCGACGGCTTGCACGAAACCGCGATCGCGCCGCTGCTGCTGGTGCGTGCGAGCGCGAGCGCGCAGCGCCTGCCGAGCGTTTACGAGCCGGGCCTTGCGATCGTCGTGCAGGGGCGCAAGCAGGCCGCGATGGGAGCTGATGTGGTCGTCTACGACCCGCTGCACTACCTCGTGATCTCGGTGACGATGCCCACCGTCGGGCAGATTCTCGAGGCGACGCCCGACAAGCCCTATCTGTGCGTGCGCCTGAACATCGATCCGCGCGAAGTCGGCGAGCTGATGCTCAGCTCGGCGTCGGCGGCATCGATGAATGGGCGTGGCGCAGCCCAGCCGACGAGCGTCGCCAGCGAGCGCGGGTTGCGCGTGGCGCGCGTGTCGGCGCCGCTGCTCGACGCGGTGCTGCGCCTGCTGAAACTGCTGCACACGCCGCAAGACGCGCCGGTGCTTGCGCCGCTGGTCTTGCGCGAGATTTGCTACCGCGTGCTGAAGGGCGAGCTCGGCCCGCGCTTGCGCGAGCTCGCCGCCGGCGACGGTCACGCGCGGCGCATCTCGCGCGTCGTCGACCTGCTCAAGCACCGCTACGCCGAGCCGCTGCGGATCGACGAGCTGGCCGACGCGGTGCACATGAGCGCGTCGAGCCTGCATCACCACTTCAAGCTGGTGACCGCCATGTCGCCGCTGCAATTTCAAAAGCAGCTGCGCCTGCACCAGGCGCGCCGCCTGATGCTCGCTGAAGGCATCGACGCCGCGTCGGCCGGGCACCGCGTCGGCTACGAGAGCCCGTCGCATTTCAGTCGCGAATACCGCCGCCTGTTCGGTGCGCCGCCGAAGGCGGAGATCGAGCAGGTGAGGGGCAACGGTAGCCGTTCGCCCTCGATGGGTCAGCCCGAACGGATGTTCGGCAGCGACTAACTGAACCGTGTCAAGGCGGGCTAGCCTTGGTCCATGGCCTTGCGCGTGAAGCCATCGTCGCTCCACCGTTCGCTGCCCACGCCGTGATGCACGATGAAGAGATCGTCCGGATCGACCATCGCTTTCACGGCCGCGAGCCGCGCATAGTTCGCGCCCCAGTGCGAGCGCTGCCAATCGGCCTCGAAGTAGTCGCTCTCTGACAAGTACGAGCCCGCGTTCGGCACCAGCTTGCGCAGCTCGGCCATGGTCTGAGCCACCGCCTGCCGGCGCTGCCGGGCCAGCGCCGCATTCGGCTCGTGGCCGGCCACGCCGGGATAGGCCGGCTGCTCCCCAGCGCCACTGATGACGAGTGCAAACGCATCGAGCACCGCCGGGTTCACTGGCGTGTCGCGCGCCGCGGCGATCACCTCGGGCGACGCACCGGCGAGGCCCTTGTTGAAGTGCACACCCAGGCCCCAATGCCGGCTGGCCGCGACCAGCGCACCCACCAGCGCCGGCCGTTGCGCGGGCTGCAGCAGCGTGGCCGGCAGCCAGGTCGACCCGTAGCCGTGCAGCACCTGGGCGGCCTGGCCTTCGTCACCGGGCCAGAAGACATTGGTCTGCGGTGCGCCGGGCCGATCGTCGCGCCGGATGAAACCGAAGACGCGCTTGAGCAGCGTCGGTGACCAGAACTCGCGCGCTGAGGTGGACACGATCTTCAGTGGCGAGAAGTCGAGCTTGTAGTCGTCCGGCGCCTTGTCCAGCGCGTCGAAAAACGGTCGCCACACGGCCCCGGCTTCAGCGCGCGTGAGGCCCTGGAACACCATCGCGACTTGCAGCATGTTGCCGCGCAGGCGGATCTGCTCGCCCCAGTGCGCGTTCATGAGGCTCGATGCATAGAGATCGACCGCCATCGCGACCAGCTTGGTGAAGGCCGCGTCCGACGTGGCGCGCACGCTGAAGTTCACCGCGCCGAACGTCTCCGGCAACTCGTGCACCTTTAGCGTGAGGCGTGTGACGACCCCCAGCGAGCCGCCGCCCCCGCCCTTCAGCGCCCAGAAGAGATCGGCGTTCGTGCAGGCATTGCAGACACGCACCACGCCATCGGCCGTGACCACCTCGGCCTGCAGCAGGCTCGCCGCAGCGAGCCCGAAGGCCTTGGAGAAACTGCCGAAGCCACCGCCTTGCACGAGGCCGGCCACGCCCACCGTCGTGCAGCCGCCGCCTTGCACATAGCCGCCGCCGCGAGTGGTCACCGCGTCGTACACCTGCGCCCAGATCGCGCCGGCGCCCACCGTCACGGCGCGCGTGGGCGACGCTCGGCGCTCGCAGCCGGAGGCGAAGAACGCGTCGTGCAGCGTGATGTCGTTCATCCGGCGCGTCCACACGAGCAGCGAATCGGGCGCGTTCGACGTGCCTTGATAGCTGTGCCCGCCGCCCTTCACCACCAGGCGCAGGTTGTGCTCACGCGCGAAGTTCACCGCGGCCACCACGTCGCGCGTATTGCGCGCGGCCACCGCATAGACACTCGGCCGCGAGGTCCACGCGTCGACCCAACCGAGCGTCTGCGTGAGGCCGACCTCGTCACCGAGGAAGTACGGGTTCTTCAGCGACTTGAAGAGTAACGCGCACGCGGCCTCGTCATGCGACGTGGTGCAGGCGAGCAAGGGGGAACGGACGGGGACGAGGGCGTCGCCGACTTGGTCCTTGAGTTGCTGCCAGCGGGCGGGGGTGGGCCACCCGGGGTCTCCCGGGCGAGTGCGGGAAAGCGGGCCCGCTGCGGCGCGGAGTGGCGTGCTCAGCACAGCCGCGAGCGCAGCGACCATGCGAAGGAGATGCCGGCGAGCGAAGGTGGGAGCGGCCATCCGGGAGTCGCTTGGCTGGGGACGCGGCAGTCTAAACCCGCCGCCGGGACCGAGCTCTATGTCGGCCCGGACGTCGCTTTGGTGTCGGCTGCCTGTGCGCCGGATTGCGCCGCCGAGCGCCGCTTGCGCGCCGGCGCGGCGCGCTTCGCACTCGCGCGCTTGCGTGCTGGCCGCGCGCTCGCCGCTGCCCCCGCTGGCGCCTTGCGGCCGCGGGCTGCGGCCTTCGCGAAGTCGGCCGCATCGACTTCAGCCAGCGCTTCCTCGCGTGCCTCGGCCCACAGGTCGCCGACATGCTCGCGCGCCTGCGCCGCAAACAGCGCTGCGCGTTCGAAGCCGCGCGCTGCCTCGCGCGCGACGCGCTGGGCCGTTCGGCGCAGCGCTTCGGGATCGCGGCCTGCAATCACGCCGGCGGTGAAGCCGAGAACGGCG
>VBCQ01000070.1 GCA_005882155.1 Betaproteobacteria bacterium | reverse complement strand
CCGATCCGCACATCGGCCTGCTGCATCGTGCGACCGAGAAGCTCGCCGAGAGCAAGACCTTCATTCAGTCGCTGCCGTACATGGACCGTCTCGACTACGTGTCGATGATGAGCAACGAGCACGCGTACTGCCTCGCGATCGAGAAGCTGCTCGGTGTCGACGTGCCGATCCGCGCACAGTACATCCGCGTGATGTTCGACGAGATCACACGGCTGTTGAACCACTTGCTGTGGCTCGGCGCGCACGGGCTCGACTGCGGTGCGATGAACATCTTCATCTACTGCTTCCGCGAGCGCGAAGACCTGCTCGACATGTACGAAGCGGCATCTGGCGCGCGCATGCACGCCGCGTACTACCGCCCCGGCGGCGTGTACCGCGACCTGCCCGACACGATGCCGCAGTACCGCACGTCGAAGGTACGCAGCGCCAAGGTGATGGCCGGACTCAACGAGAACCGCCAGGGCTCGCTGCTCGATTTCATCTACGACTTCGCGATGCGTTTTCCGCGCTACGTCGACGAATACGAGACGCTGCTCACCGACAACCGCATCTGGAAGCAGCGCACCGTGGGCATCGGCGTCGTCAGCCCCGAGCGCGCGCTGAACCTCGGCTTCACCGGCCCGATGCTGCGAGGCTCGGGTGTCGAGTGGGACCTGCGCAAGAAGCAGCCCTACGAGGTCTACGACCGCATGGATTTCGACATCCCGGTCGGCGTCAACGGCGACACCTACGACCGCTACCTGGTGCGCATCGAAGAGATGCGTCAGGCCAACCGCATCATCAAGCAGTGCGTCGATTGGCTGCGCGCGAATCCGGGGCTGCCGGTGATCACCGCCAATCACAAGGTCGCGCCGCCGTCGCGCATGGACATGAAGTCCAGCATGGAAGAGCTGATCCACCACTTCAAGCTCTTCACCGAAGGCTTCCATGTTCCCGAAGGCGAGGTCTACGCCGCGGTGGAGCATCCGAAGGGCGAGTTCGGCATCTACATCGTCAGCGATGGCGCGAACAAGCCGTATCGGCTGAAGATTCGCCCGCCCGGCTTCCCGCATTTGGCAGCACTCGACGAGATGACGCGCGGTCACATGATCGCCGACGCGGTGGCCGTCATCGGCACGATGGACATCGTATTTGGAGAGATCGACCGATGATTTCGGATGCGATGAAGGAAGGCTTCCGGCGCGAAGTCGCCAAATACCCGGCCGATCAAAAACAGTCGGCCGTGATGGCGTGCCTCGCGATCGTGCAAAAGGAATTCGGCCATGTCTCGCAAGCCAGCGAAAACGAAGTCGCCGAGTTTCTGGGCATGCCGCCGATCGCGGTGCACGAGGTCACGACCTTCTACAACATGTACAACCAGCAGCCGGTCGGGCAGTTCAAGCTCAACGTCTGCACCAACCTGCCTTGCCAGTTGCGCGATGGCGAAACCGCGCTCGATCATTTGTGCCAGCGGCTCGGCGTCGATGAGGGCGGTACGACGCCCGACGGCCTGTTCACGGTGCAGAAAGCCGAGTGCCTCGGCGCTTGCGCCGACGCGCCGGTGGTGCTGGTCAACGATCGGCAGATGGTCAGCTTTATGAACGAAGCTCGGATCGATGAGTTGCTCGCCGTGCTCAAGTCGCAGGCGCGATGAACATGCTTGACCTGTCGAAATTCCAAGCCACCGGAGCCGAAACTTGCTTCCACGGCCGCCACATCAAGCCGCAGATCTATGCGGGTCTCGATGGGCGCAACTGGCGCCTCGCCGACTACGAGGCGCGCGGCGGCTACAAAGCCCTGCGCAAGATTCTGGGCGTCGGCGGCGGTGACGGCATGACGCCCGAGCAGGTGGTCGCCGAAGTGAAGGCTTCGGGGCTGCGCGGGCGCGGCGGCGCGGGGTTTCCGACCGGCTTGAAGTGGAGCTTCATGCCGCGCCAGTTCCCGGGTGCGAAATACCTCGTCTGCAATTCCGATGAAGGCGAGCCGGGCACCTGCAAGGACCGCGACCTGCTGATGTTCAACCCGCACATGGTCATCGAAGGGATGGCGATCGCGGCCTACGCGATGGGCACGGCAGTCGGCTACAACTACATCCACGGCGAGATCTTCGAGGTCTACGAACGCTTCGAAGAGGCGCTGGCCGAAGCGCGCCGAGCGGGCTACCTCGGCAACGAGATCCTCGGCTCGAAGTTCAACTTCCAGCTGCACGCGTCGCACGGCTTCGGCGCCTACATCTGCGGCGAGGAAACTGCGCTGCTCGAATCGCTGGAAGGCAAGAAGGGCCAGCCGCGCTTCAAGCCGCCGTTCCCCGCGAGCTACGGCCTCTATGGCAAGCCGACGACGATCAACAACACCGAGACATTCGCGGCGGTGCCATGGATCATCGTCAACGGCGCACAGCCTTACCTCGAGATCGGCAAGCCCAACAACGGCGGCACGAAGATCTTCTCGGTGGTTGGCGACGTCGAGTTGCCCGGCAACTACGAAGTTCCGCTCGGCACGCCGTTCTCCAAGCTGCTCGAGCTCGCCGGCGGTGTGAGCGGCGGTCGCGCCCTGAAGGCGGTGATCCCCGGCGGCTCGTCGGCGCCGGTGCTGCCGGCTTCGATCATGATGGACACGACGATGGACTACGACGCCATCGCCAAAGCCGGCTCGATGCTCGGCTCGGGCGCAGTGATCGTGATGGATGAGCGACGCTGCATGGTCAAGAGCCTGTTGCGCCTGTCGTACTTCTACATGCACGAGAGCTGCGGCCAATGCACGCCGTGCCGCGAAGGCACCGGCTGGCTGTGGCGAATGGTCGACCGCATCGAGCACGGCCAGGGCCGCATCGAAGACATCGAGCTCTTGAACTCGGTGGCCGACAACATCCAGGGCCGCACGATCTGTGCGCTCGGCGACGCTGCGGCGATGCCGGTGCGCGCGATGATCAAGCATTTCCGCGATGAGTTCTTGCATCACATCGAACACAAGACCTGCCTGGTCCCGGCCCACGCCTGACCGCCCGCCCCATGATTGAAATCGAACTCGACGGCAAGAAGGTCCAGGTGGCCGAAGGCAGCATGGTGATGCATGCGGCAGACAAGGCAGGCACCTATGTGCCGCACTTCTGCTATCACAAGAAACTCACGATCGCGGCCAACTGCCGCATGTGCCTGGTCGAGATCGAGAAGGCGCCCAAGCCGATGCCGGCCTGCGCCACCCCGGTCACGCAGGGCATGATCGTTCGCACGAAGAGCGACAAGGCGATCAAGGCGCAGCAGAGCGTGATGGAGTTTCTGCTGATCAACCATCCGCTCGACTGCCCCATCTGCGACCAGGGCGGCGAATGCCAGCTGCAAGACCTGGCGGTCGGCTACGGCGGCTCGGCCTCGCGCTACACCGAGGAAAAGCGTGTTGTCTTCCGCAAGGAAGTCGGCCCGCTGCTGGCGCTCGAAGAGATGACGCGCTGCATCCACTGCACGCGCTGCATCCGCTTCGGGCAGGAAGTGGCCGGCATCATGGAGCTCGGCATGGTCGACCGCGGCGAGCACGCCGAGATCACGACGATCACCGGCGGCACCATCGACTCCGAGCTGTCGGGCAACATGATCGACCTGTGCCCGGTCGGCGCAATCACCAGCAAGCCGTTCCGCTACAGCGCCCGCACCTGGGAGCTGTCGCGCCGCAAGAGCGTGAGCCCGCACGACAGCACCGGCGCGAACCTGATCGTGCAGGTCAAGGCGAACAAGGTGATGCGCGTTCTGCCGCTGGAGAACGAAGACGTCAACGAATGCTGGATCGCCGACCGCGATCGCTTCTCGTACGACGCGCTGAACAGCGACGAGCGCTTGACCGCACCGATGATCAAGCAAGGCGGCCAGTGGAAGAGCGTCGACTGGACGACCGCACTCGAGTACGTCGCGCGCGGCCTCACGCAGATCAAAGCCGACCACGGTGCGCAGCGCATCGGCGCGCTCGCCACGGCGTACAGCACGGTCGAGGAGCTGCACCTGCTCGCCAAGCTCACGCGGGGGCTCGGCAGCGAGAACATCGACCATCGCTTGCGCCACGCGGACTTCACGAAGACCGAGGGTGTCCGTTGGCTCGGCGCCTCGATTGCTTCGCTGTCGAACCTGCAACGCGCGCTCGTCGTCGGCTCGTTCTTGCGCAAGGACCATCCGCTGTTCGCGCAGCGTCTTCGCCAGGCCGCGAAGAAGGGCGCGCAGATTCACAGCATTCATGCACTGGCCGACGAGTGGTTGATGCCGGTCGCCAATTCCGTCGTCGCCGCGCCGAGCGAGTGGATCCACGCGCTGGCCGACATCGCGGCAGCGATCGCATCGAGCAAGGGCGTTGCCGCACCGGTCGCGCTTACGGCATCGGGCCGCGCGCAGGCGATCGCGACCTCGCTGCTGTCGGGCGAGCGCAAGGCCGTCTTGCTCGGCAACGCGGCGACGCAGCACCCGCAAGCCTCGAGCCTGTTGTCGCTTGCCAACTGGATCGCCGAACAGACTGGCGCGAGCGTCGGCGTTTTCGGCGAGTCGGGCAACAGCGTCGGCGCGCAGCTCGTCAATGCGTTGCCCGGCGACGGCGGATTGAACGCGGCCCAGATGCTCGGCGGTGCGCTGAAGGCGTGCTTGCTGTTGAACGTCGAGCCGGCGTTCGACGCTGCCGATTCCAGCGCGGCCGTCGCCGCATTGCAATCGGCCGAGATGGTCGTCGCGCTGACGCCTTTCAAGACGGCAGCAGTCGACTGCGCTGACGTGCTGCTGCCGATCGCGCCGTTCACCGAAACCTCGGGCACCTTCGTCAACGCCGAAGGCCGCGTGCAGGGCTTCCATGGCGTCGTCAAGCCGCTGGGCGAGACCCGTCCAGCATGGAAGGTGCTTCGCGTGCTCGGCAACATGCTCGGCCTGTCGGGATTCGATTTCGAGACCACCGACGAGGTGCGTGCCGAAGCGCTCGGCGACGTGGCGACGATCGCATCGCGGCTCAGTAACCGCGGATCGGCTCCGATCGCGTCGACGCCGCGGTCCGATGGTCTCGAGCGCATCGCCGACGTGCCGATCTATTCGACCGATTCGCTGGTGCGCCGCGCGACCCCGCTGCAACTCACGGCCGATGCCAAGCCGCCGGTCGCGTGTCTGCCGTCGGCATTGTGGGATCAGCTCGGTCTGAGCAACGGCGCGTCGGTTCGCGTGAGCCAGGGCGCTGCCTCCGCGGTGCTGACGGCGCGGCTCGACGCCTCGCTCGCGCCAACGGCGGTGCGCGTTCCCGCCGGCCACCCGCACACCGCATCGCTCGGTGCGATGTTCGGCCCCGTCGTCGTCGAGAAAGCCTGAGGAACGCGATGCTCGACACGATCAACAACGTCGGCAGCTCGTGGCTCGGCGGCGCCTGGCCGGTCACCTGGACGCTGATCAAGATCGTCGCGCTGGTGCTGCCGCTGATGGGGCTCGTCGCCTACCTCACGCTGTGGGAGCGCAAGGCGATCGGCTGGACGCAGATCCGACCCGGTCCGAACCGCGTCGGCCCGATGGGCCTGCTGCAGCCGATTGCCGATGCGGTCAAGCTGATCTTCAAGGAAATCATCATCCCGAGCGCGGCCAACAAAGGCCTGTTTCTGCTCGGTCCGGTGATGACGATCATGCCGTCGCTCGCCGCCTGGGCGGTCGTGCCGTTCGGTCCCGATGTGGCGCTGGCCAACATCAATGCCGGCCTGTTGTACCTGATGGCGATCATGTCGGTCGAGGTCTACGGCGTGATCATTGCCGGTTGGGCGTCGAACTCGAAGTACGCGTTCCTCGGTGCGCTGCGCGCGTCGGCGCAGATGGTCAGCTACGAAATCGCGATGGGCTTCGCGCTGGTCGTCGTGCTGATGGTCGCCGGCAGCCTCAACATGACCGACATCGTGCTCGGCCAGGGCAAAGGCATCTTCGCTCGTCACGGCCTCACGTTTCTCAGCTGGAACTGGCTGCCGCTGCTGCCGATCTTCGGCGTCTACGTCATCGCCGGCATCGCCGAGACGAATCGCCATCCGTTCGACGTCGTCGAAGGCGAATCGGAGATCGTCGCCGGCCACATGGTCGAGTACTCGGGCATGGCGTTCGCGATGTTCTTCCTCGCCGAGTACGCCAACATCATTCTGGTGTCGACGCTCGGCTCGGTGATGTTCCTCGGCGGTTGGCTGTCGCCGATCGACAGCCCGCTGCTGAGCTGGATTCCGGGCTGGATCTGGCTCGGCGCGAAGACCTTCGTCATCGCGACGATGTTCCTCTGGGTGCGCGCGACGTTCCCGCGCTTCCGCTACGACCAGATCATGCGGCTCGGCTGGAAGATCTTCATCCCCGTCACGCTGGTGTGGCTGGTGGTCGTGGGACTGTGGATTCAGTCTCCGTGGAACATCTGGAAGTAGGGCACACGAATCAACATGGCTGCCGCAACGCCGATCAAGGACTTGTTCTCGAGCTTCATGCTGCTGGAGCTGGCCAAGGGCATGAAGCTCACCGGCCGGCATTTCTTCCAGCGCAAGATCACGATCCAGTTCCCGGAAGAGAAGACGCCGCTGAGCCCGCGATTTCGCGGCCTGCACGCGCTGCGCCGCTACGAGAACGGCGAAGAGCGCTGCATTGCCTGCAAGCTGTGCGAAGCGATCTGCCCGGCGCTGGCGATCACCATCGAGTCGGGGCTGCGCGACGACGGAACGCGCCGCACGACGCGCTACGACATCGACATGACCAAGTGCATCTTCTGCGGCTTCTGCGAAGAGAGCTGCCCGGTCGACTCGATCGTCGAGACGCACATCTTCGAGTACCACGGTGAGAAGCGCGGTGACCTGTACTTCACCAAAGACATGCTGCTCGCCGTCGGCGACCGCTACGAAAAAGAAATTGCCGCGAACAGGGAGGCCGACGCCCGCTATCGCTGAGCCGCGAGGCTTCACGCGACGGCCGCGCGCTTGGGGCGCGGCCCGGTGCCCGATAACAACATGCACACCAACACCGCGCTCTTCTATATCTTCTCGGCCGTCCTGCTGTTCGCCTCGTTCCGCGTGATCACCGCGCGCAGCCCGGTGTACGCGGCGCTGTACCTGGTACTCGCGTTCTTCTCGGCGGCCTGCGTGTGGATCCTGCTGCGCGCCGAGTTCCTTGCGATCTCGCTGGTGCTCGTCTACGTCGGCGCGGTGATGGTGCTGTTCCTGTTCGTCGTGATGATGCTCGACATCAACATCGACACGATGCGCGAGGGCTTCTGGAAGCACTTCCCGGTCGCGATGCTCGTGGGCGTCGCGATTGCGCTCGAGATGGCGCTGGTGCTGATCCCCGGCTTCAACCTGAGCACTGCGCCGTTGCCCGACGCGGCGGCGCTCAAGCTCGGCAACACCAAGCTGCTCGGCATCGAGGTCTACACCAAGTACCTGTACCCGCTGCAAATCGCCGCGGTGCTGCTGCTGGTGGCGATCATCGCGGCGATCGCGCTGACATTGCGCAAGCGCAAGGACACGAAGTACCTCAACCCGGCCGAGCAGCTCAAAGCACGCAAGGCCGACCGGCTGCGCATCGTGAAGATGAAGCCGACGATCGAATTGCCGGCCGCACCGCCGGCCGCGCCGGGCGGAGACAAAGCATGAGCCTCGGCCCCGTCACGCTCGGCCACTACCTGTCGCTCGGCGCGATCCTGTTCGCGCTGTCGGTGATTGGCATCTTTCTGAACCGCAAGAACCTCATCGTGCTGTTGATGTGCATCGAGCTGATGCTGCTCGCGGTGAACCTGAACTTCGTCGCGTTCTCGCACTTCCTGCCGGTGGTCGCCGACAAGATGGCCGGGCAGGTCTTCGTCTTCTTCATCCTCACGGTCGCCGCTGCCGAGTCGGCGATCGGCCTCGCGATCCTGGTCGTGCTGTTCCGCAACCGCTCGACGATCAACGTCGACGAGCTAGACGAGCTCAAGGGTTAAGAGCAAAACAATCATGTCCGCAACACTCTCCCCATCGACGCTGCTATGGGTGCCGCTCGCCCCACTGGCGGGCTCGATCATCGCCGGCTTCTTTGGCAAGACCATCGGGCGGCGCGGCGCGCACACGGTCACGATCCTCGGCGTGCTGATTTCCTTCATCGTCTCGGCGATGGTGCTGAAGTCGGTCGCCGTCGACGGTGCGCGCTTCAACGCGACCATCTACGAGTGGATGAACCTCGGCGGCCTGAAGATGGAGATCGGCTTCCTCGTCGACGGTCTGACCGCGATGATGATGGCGGTGGTGAGCTTCGTCTCGCTGATGGTGCACATCTACACCATCGGCTACATGGAGGAAGACCCGGGCTACCAGCGCTTCTTCTCGTACATCTCGCTGTTCACCTTCTCGATGCTGATGCTCGTGATGAGCAACAACTTCCTGCAGCTGTTCTTCGGCTGGGAAGCAGTGGGCCTGGTGTCGTACCTGCTGATCGGCTTCTGGTACACGCGGCCCACGGCGATCTTCGCCAACATGAAAGCCTTCATCGTCAACCGCGTCGGCGACTTCGGCTTCATCCTCGGTATCGG
Source organism: Betaproteobacteria bacterium (assembly GCA_005882155.1). Taxonomy (GTDB): domain Bacteria; phylum Pseudomonadota; class Gammaproteobacteria; order Burkholderiales; family Burkholderiaceae_C; genus Albitalea. The sequence goes on along the minus strand of VBCQ01000070.1, from coordinate 7,497 downwards.
CCTGATCGTCGCCAACGCCGGAACCTTCGGGTATGCCGAAGCCTTCGCTAAGGGACCTGAGCTCGCGAAGCTCGTGTTCCCCGGCAGCGAATGGATGCTGATCACGGTGATCTGCATTTGCCTGTTCATCGGCGCAATGGGCAAGAGCGCGCAGTTCCCGCTGCATGTGTGGCTGCCCGACTCGATGGAAGGCCCGACGCCGATCTCCGCGCTGATCCACGCCGCGACGATGGTGACGGCCGGCATCTTCATGGTCGCGCGCATGTCGCCGCTGTTCGAGCTCTCGGACACCGCCTTGAGCGTCGTGATGGTCATCGGCGCGATCACCGCGCTGTTCATGGGTTTCGACATCAAGCGCGTCGTGGCGTACTCGACCTTGAGTCAGCTCGGCTACATGACGGTCGCGCTCGGCGCATCGGCCTACTCGGTGGCGGTGTTCCACTTGATGACGCATGCGTTCTTCAAGGCGCTGCTGTTCCTCGCCGCCGGCTCAGTGATCATCGGCATGCACCATGACCAGGACATCCGCAACATGGGCGGCTTGCGCAAGTACATGCGCATCACCTGGATCACCTCGCTGCTCGGCTCGCTGGCGCTGATCGGCACGCCGCTGTTCGCCGGCTTCTATTCGAAAGACAGCATCATCGAGGCGGTGCACGCGAGCCACCTGACCGGCTCGGGCTTTGCGTATTTCGCCGTCGCGGCGGGCGTGTTCGTCACCGCGTTCTATTCGTTCCGGATGTACTTCCTCGTCTTCCACGGCAAGGAGCGATTCGGCCAGGCACACAACCATCACGGCGACAGCGACGACGAAGAGCCCGCGTCCGACCAGCACCACGGGCTGGCAGCCGGCGAGAAGCCGCACGAGTCCCCGTGGGTCGTCACCGCGCCGCTGGTGCTGCTGGCGGTGCCGTCGGTGGTGATCGGCTTCATCACGATCGGCCCGCTGCTGTTCACCGACTTCTTCAAGGACTCGATCTTCGTCGACCTCGAGCATCACCCGGCAATGGAAGAGCTCGCGAAGGAGTTCCATGGTGCGGCAGTGATGGCGTGGCACGGCCTCGGGTCGCTGCCGTTCTGGCTCGCGCTCATCGGCGTTGCGATGGCCTATGTGTTCTATCTCGTCAAGCCGGAGATTCCGGCGGCGATCAAGGCGCGCTTCGGCTTCGTCTACCGCTTGCTCGACAACAAGTACTACATGGACTGGATCAACGAGCACATCGTCGCGCCGGCCGCGCGTGGCGTGGGCCAGGGGTTGTGGAAGGGCGGCGATGCAGGCCTCATCGACACGGTGGTCATCGATGGCTCGGCGCGCGCGGTCGGTGTGATGGCGTCGGTCGTGCGGCTCGTGCAGACCGGCTACCTGTACTGGTACGCGCTCGTGATGATCCTCGGCGTCATCGGCCTGATGACCTGGCAGTTGTGGCCCTACATGCGTGCCCTCAAAGGCTTCTAAGAGAACAACAACATGGGACTGCTGAGCCTCGCGATCTGGCTGCCGATTCTGTCGGGCGGCGTGCTGCTGGCCTACGGCCGCGACGAGAACGCCCACGCGGTGCGCTGGATCGCGCTCGTCGCCGCGGTCGCGAGCTTCGTCATCACGCTGCCGCTGATCACCGCCTTCGATGTGAGCACTGCCGCAATGCAGTTCCAGGAGAACCTCGCCTGGATCGACCGCTTCAACGTGCACTACCGGCTCGGCGTCGACGGCATCTCGGTGTGGTTCGTTCTACTCACCGCGTTCATGACGGTCATCGTCGTGATCTCGGCATGGCAGGTGATCGAAGAGCGCGTCAATCAGTACATGGGCGCGTTCCTGATCCTGTCGGGCATCATGATCGGCGTCTTCACCGCGCTCGACGGCCTGCTGTTCTACACGTTCTTCGAGGCCACGCTGATCCCGATGTACATCATCATCGGCGTGTGGGGCGGGCCACGGCGCGTCTACGCAGCCTTCAAGTTCTTTCTGTACACGCTGGCCGGCTCGCTGCTGATGCTGGTCGCGCTGATCTACCTGTACTTCAAGTCGGGCGGCAGCTTCGACATCCTGACCTGGCACAAGCTGCCACTCGCGATGAACGCGCAGGCGCTGTTGTTCTTCGCATTCTTCGCCGCGTTCGCGGTCAAGGTGCCGATGTGGCCGGTGCACACCTGGCTGCCCGACGCGCACGTCGAGGCACCCACCGGCGGCTCGGTGGTGCTGGCGGCGATCATGCTGAAGCTCGGCGCCTACGGCTTCCTGCGCTTCTCGCTGCCGATCGCGCCCGATGCGTCGCACCATTACGCCTGGTTCATCATCGCGCTGTCGCTGATCGCGGTGCTGTACATCGGCTTCGTCGCGCTGGTGCAGCAGGACATGAAGAAGCTGGTCGCGTACTCGTCGGTCGCCCACATGGGCTTCGTCACGCTCGGCTTCTTCATCTTCAACGAGCTCGGCGTGTCGGGCGGCCTGGTGCAGATGATCTCGCACGGCTTCGTTTCGGGCGCGATGTTCTTGTGCATCGGCGTGCTCTACGACCGCGTGCACTCGCGCGAGATCTCGAGCTACGGCGGCGTCGTCAACACGATGCCGACCTTCACCGCGCTGGCGGTGTTCTTCGCGATGGCCAACTGCGGCTTGCCGGGCACCGGCGGATTCGTCGGTGAGTGGATGGTCATCATCGGCACTGTCAAGGTCAACTTCTGGCTCGGCCTGCTCGCCGCGACGACGCTCGTGCTCGGCGCGTCGTACACGCTGTGGATGGTCAAGCGCGTGTACTTCGGCGCCATCGCCAACGAGCATGTGCGCAAGCTCGTCGACACCAATCCGCGCGAGGTGCTGATGCTGTCGCTGCTCGCGATCGCGGTGCTGTGGATGGGCGTCTATCCGAAACCCTTCACCGACACGATGCACGTCTCGGTCACCCAGCTGCTCAAGCACGTCGCGGTGTCCAAGCTGAACTGAAGAAGAATGACATGAACTGGCTCGCCGTCTACCCCGAGATCGTGCTGCTGACGATGGCCTGCGTGGTCGCGATGGTCGACCTGTGGGTCACGCATCCGCGCCGCACGCCGACCTATTTGATCGCGCAAGCGTCGCTCGCCGTGGTCGCGGTCATGCACCTCGCCTACTTCAACGGCGGCGCGACGGTGTACGCGATGCAGCGGATGGTGGTGTCCGATCCGATGGGCCACCTGCTCGGCTTCTTTGCGGCCGTCGCGGTGATGGTCACGCTCGCCTATGCGCGGCCGTACGCGGCCGAGCGCGAGATGCTCAAAGGCGAGCTCTTCACGCTCGCGATGTTCTCGCTGCTCGGCATCAGCGTGATGCTGTCGGCCAACAACTTCCTCGTCGTCTACCTCGGTCTGGAGCTGATGAGCCTGTCGCTGTACGCGCTGACGGCAATGCGGCGCGACAGCCTCAACGCCACCGAAGCGGCGATGAAATACTTCGTGCTCGGCGCGCTGGCGAGCGGCTTCCTGCTTTACGGTTTGTCAATGATGTACGGCGCCACCGGCTCGCTCGAGATCGGCGAGGTCTACAAGGCGATCGGCACCGGGCAGATCAACAAGTCGGTGCTGGCGTTCGGTCTCGTCTTCATCGTCGCCGGCCTCGGCTTCAAGCTCGGCGCCGTGCCCTTCCACATGTGGGTGCCTGACGTCTACCAGGGCGCCCCGACGGCGGTCACGCTGCTGATCGGCGGCGCCCCCGAGTTCGCGGCGTTCGCGATCAGCATTCGGCTGCTCGTCGAAGGCCTGAACGGTCTCGCGGTCGACTGGCAGCAGATGCTGATCGTGCTGTCGGTCGGCTCGATGGCGCTCGGCAATCTCGCCGCGATCGCGCAGAGCAATCTGAAGCGCATGCTCGCCTACTCGACGATCGGGCAGATGGGCTTCATGCTGCTTGGCCTGTGCCCGGGCGTCGTCAACAACAACACGCTGTCGGCCGCCAACGCCTACAGCTCGGCGATGTTCTATGTGGTGAGCTACGTGCTCACGACGCTCGGCACCTTCGGCATCATCATGCTGCTGTCGCGCCAGGGCTTCGAGTCGGAGCAGATCGACGACTTGAAGGGCCTGGCCAAGCGCAGCCCCTGGTACGCCGCAGTGATGGCGATCTTCATGTTCTCGCTCGCCGGCATCCCGCCGACGATCGGCTTCTACGCCAAGATGAGCGTGCTGCAGGCGCTGGTGTCGACCAACGTGCCGGGCCTGATCGGGCTCGCGGTGGTCGCGGTGCTGCTGTCGCTGATCGCCGCCTACTACTACATCCGCCTCGTCAAGGTCATGTACTTCGACGAGCCTGTCGAGTCGGCACCCATCGTCGCCGGCGGCGACGTTCGCTTGCTGCTGTCGATCAACGGTGCCGCGGTGCTGCTGTTCGGTCTGCTGCCGGGCGGGCTGATGGCGGCGTGCGCACAAGCGATCGTGCAGGCGCTCGCGACCTGATGACCCGCAAGCAGGACGACGCGCATCTGCGCGAAGAGCTGGTCGAAGCACGACAGGCCTATCGCGGCGCATTTCTCGACGTGCGTTGCGATCGCGTGCGTCTGCCCAACGGCAACATCGCGCTGCGCGAATACATCGTTCATCCGGGCGCGGTGATGATCGTGCCGCTGCAGGGCGACGGACGGCTCGTCGTCGAGCGCCAATACCGCCATCCGCTCGCGCGCGTGATGCTCGAATTTCCCGCCGGCAAGATCGATCCCGGCGAGCCGCCGCTGCAATGCGCCGTGCGCGAGCTGGCCGAAGAGACCGGCTACCGCGCGCGCGAATGGGCGCGTGCCGGCATCCTGCACAACGCCATCGCCTACTCGAGCGAAGGCATCGAGGTCTGGTTCGCGCGCGGCTTGACCGCGGGGGATGCGGCGCTCGACGACGGCGAGTTCCTCGATGTGGCGAGCGCCGGCGTCGACGAGCTGATGGCCCTCGCGCAGCGCGGCGAGATCACCGATGCGAAGACCTTGATCGGCTTGCTTTGGTTGCAGAATTGGCAAGCCGGCCGATGGCAGTTGGTGTGGCAGCCGGCACCTTGAGCCCCGTCTGCCGATAATGCGCGCATGAAGGTCCTGAACCTGCGCTGCACCAACGAGCATCGCTTCGAAGGCTGGTTCGCATCCGAAGACGACTTTCAGTCGCAGTTCGAACGCGCCCTCGTCGAGTGCCCGATGTGCGGCGATAAGTCGATCTCGCGCCTGCCGACTGCGCCGCACTTGAGCATGGCCAAGGCGCGCGACCCGCAGGCTCCGGCGGCACCCGTTGCCGCCAGCGCCCCCGCTCCGATGACGATGCAGGCGGCGTGGTTGCGCGCGGTGCAGCACGTCATCGCCCACACCGACGACGTCGGCGAGCGCTTCGCCGAAGAAGCGCGCCGCATTCACTACGGTGAAACCGACGAGCGCGCGATTCGGGGCAAGGCGACGCCGGACGAAGCGCAAGCCCTGCAGGATGAAGGCATCGCCGTGATGTCGCTGCCGGTGCCGTCGGCGATGAAGGGGCCGCTGCAGTAGCGGTTTCTCCGGACCCCTCTCCCAGAGGGAGAGAGGACTACAGCATCCGCCCCGGGTTCATCAATCCAGCGGGATCGAGCGCACGCTTGATCGCTCGCATCATCTCCATCGCCACCGCCGGCTTGCGCAGCGCGAGCTCTTCGCGCTTGAGTGCGCCGACGCCGTGCTCGGCCGAGATCGAGCCGCCGTGCGCAGTCACCGCGTCGTAGACGAGGGCGTTCACTGCGGCTTCGTTGTCGCTCAGGAACTGGGTATTCGCGACACCCGGCGGTGCCTGCACGTTGTAGTGCAAATTGCCATCGCCGAGATGTCCGAAATTGACCAGACGCACCCCGGCGAAGCTGCGCGTCAGCGCGGCGTCGGTGCTGGCGACGAAGGCCGGGATGCGCGACACAGGCAGTGAGATGTCGTGCTTGATGTTGAGGCCTTCCTCGACCTGCGCCAGCGGGATCGATTCGCGCAGATGCCACATCGCGCGCGACTGCTCGAGGCTTTCGGCGACGGCGGCGTCGCTGATCGTGCCGGCCTCGAGCGCGCCCTCGAGCAGCGCTTCGAACAGCGCGCGCGCATGCGCTTCGCTCTCGTTGTCGGACTGCTCGAGCAACACGGTCCACGCCGCAGGCGGCAAGGGTTGCGCAAGCTGCGGGAAATGCTTGCGCACGAGCGCCAAAGAGAACTCGCTCATCAGCTCGAAGCCGGTCAGCCCTGCGCCGAGCCGCGCTTGCGCCGCCTGCAGCAACTGCACCGCCGCGTCGAGCGTCGGCAGCGCGGCGAACGCCGTCATGCGCGCGGCAGGCCGCGGATGCAGCTTCAATGTGGCGCCGGTGATGACGCCGAGCGTGCCTTCGCTGCCGATGAACAGGTCGCGCAAGTCGTATCCGGTGTTGTCCTTGCGCAGACCGGTCAAGCCGTCCCAGACCTCGCCCGTTGCCGTCACGACTTCGAGGCCGAGGCACAGCTCGCGCGCGTTGCCGTAGCGCAGCACCTGCGTGCCGCCGGCGTTGGTCGCGAGGTTGCCGCCGATCGTGCAGCTGCCCTCGGCGGCGAGACTCAAGGGGAACAGCAGGTCCTCGCCCGCGGCGGCTTCCTGAACCGATTGCAGGATGCAGCCGGCATCGACGGTCATTGTGAGATTCGCTCGATCGATATCGCGCACGCGGTTCAATCGCGTGAGCGAGAGTAGCAGCTGGGTGCCGCTGTCGTCGGGCACCGATCCTCCCACCAAACCGGTGTTGCCGCCTTGCGGCACGATGCCGGTGCCGTGCGCTGCGCAGGCCTTCACGACGGCGGCGACTTCGTCGACATTGCCGGGACGAACGACGGCCAGCGCGCGGCCGCGATAGCGCTTGCGCCAGTCGAGTTCCCAGGCGGACAGGTCGCCTTCGCAGAGAACGTTTCTCTCTCCGATGGCACGCCGAAGCGTGTCGATCAAATTCAAGTCGCAGCTCCTTTGGCATTCCTCAAGCGCCAGCGCACATGTGTCGCACACGCCGCGAACAGCGCGACGCACAGCACGACCTCGATGCTCGCCAATGCGACGCTCGCACCATGGTCGCTGGTCGCGCGCACGACGCCTTCGGTGAAATAAACCCACACCAGTAGGCTGACCCAGCGATACGTGTACATGCGGTTCTTCAGCAGTCCGGCGAGCGGAACCGCCAGCGGCAGCACCTTCAGCACCAGCGTGCGGTTGCCGGTCGGCGCGAGCCAGAGCTCCCATGCGAGGCCGAGCACGATCAGCGCGAGCAGGCTCGCCACCGCGATCGCGCGGCTCCACGCGACCGGAGCGGGCAGGGCAGAGGATGGATTCATTGCTGGCATCATAGTCAGCAATGAATTTATCGACGACCTTCAAGACCACGTGGCAAGGTCACGTGGCGCGCTTTCTTCAGACGCTGCAGACCTGGCCGTGGCTCGACACGCTGCAGACCCTGCGTCTGCGCTTTCGCGAAGACCGGCTCGGCATCACTGCGAGCAGTCTGACCTTCACGACGCTGATCTCGCTGGT
>VBCQ01000370.1 GCA_005882155.1 Betaproteobacteria bacterium | reverse complement strand
GTGACGCGCTGAGGTCATGCGAGTCCAGGTCGCGATCATCGGGGCCGGTCCGGCAGGACTGCTGCTCGGCGCGTTGCTGCATCGCGCCGGCATCGCCGCCGTGATCGTCGAGCAGCGCAGCGCCGACTATGTGCTCGGCCGCATCCGCGCCGGCGTGCTCGAGCAAACCACGGTCGATCTGCTCGACGCCGCCGGCGTCGGGGCGCGAATGCATCACGAAGGTCTGCTGCACGACGGCATCCAGCTGTGTTTCGGCGGCATGCGCCACCGCATCGACCTGAAGACGCTGAGCGGCGGCAAGCACGTGATGGTCTACGGCCAGACCGAAGTGACGCGCGACCTGATGCACGCGCGCGACGCGGCCGGCCTGAAGACGATCTACGAGGCCGATCACGTCAGCATTCACGACTTCGAGTCGACGCGGCCGATCGTTCGCTATCGCCGCGGCAACAAGACCGACGAAATCGAGTGCGACTTCATCGCCGGCTGCGATGGCTTCCACGGCATCACGCGGACCAGCGTTCCGGCCAGCGCGATCCACGCTCACGAGCGCGTCTACCCGTTCGGCTGGCTCGGCGTGTTGTCGCAAACGCCGCCGGTCTCTCACGAGTTGATCTACTCGAATCACGAGCGCGGCTTCGCGTTGTGCAGCATGCGCTCGATGGTGCTGAGCCGCTATTACGTGCAGTGCTCGCTCGACGACAAGGCCGAGAACTGGTCCGACGCGGCGTTCTGGGACGAATTGCGACGCCGCCTCGACCCCGCCGCTGCCGAGGCGCTGGTGACCGGCCCAGCGATCGAAAAGAGCATCGCACCCTTGCGCAGCTTCGTCGCCGAGCCGATGCGTTTCGGCCGCTTGTTTCTCGCCGGCGACGCTGCGCACATCGTTCCGCCGACCGGCGCGAAGGGCCTCAATCTCGCCGCGTCCGACGTCGGCTATTTGTCGCGTGCGCTCGCTGAGTTCTATCGCGGCAGCGAAGACGGCATCAGCCACTACTCCGAGCGCTGCCTGCGCCGCGTCTGGAAAGCCGAGCGCTTCTCGTGGTGGTTCACGTCGCTGATGCACCGCTTCCCCGAGACCGGCGTGTTCGGTCAGCGACTGCAAGCCGCCGAACTCGACTACCTCGTGCATTCGACCGCCGCGTCGACGGTGCTCGCGGAAAACTACGTCGGTCTGCCGCTCGAAGTTTGAAGCGAACTCAGCCGGCGCCGAGCCGCCTCAAGCGGCTGAGAGCCCCCTCGGGGGGCAGGAGCGGAGCGACGTGGGGGCCGACACTCAGACGTCGAGGGTGTAGACCTCGGCCTGCGAACGCTCGACGGCGCTGTGCCCTCGAAGGGCCTTGTCCCATGCCGGGTCGATCGCGCTGCGCTGCGCCACCAGACCTTGCGTCATCACCGCGACCTCCGACGACGACGCATCGAAGTCGACGAGCAACTTGCGCGACGCATCGAACATGCGGGCAATCATCTCGCCGCCCGAGTCGATGACGACGAGGTATTTCGCCGGCTGCTGCATCAACGTCCTTCGATGTCTTCTTCCTCGACCTCGGGCGCCTCATGCGGTTTGACGACCAGCACCGGAACCGGAGACGCGCGCACCAGCGCCTGCGACACCGAGCCGACCAGCGCACCGCTCAGGGCGCCCATGCCGCGCGCGCCCATCACGACGAGCTCGCACTCGAATCGCTCGACGATGTCGACGAGCGTGTGCCCCGGGTCACCCGAGGCGACCTCACGCTCATGCTCGAAGCCGGCTTCGTTGAGCAGCGCTTCGGCGCCGGACAGCAGATGCTCCCCCGCCGCACCGCTGACTCGCTGCAGCACGTCGGCGTCGTGCGCGACCATCACTTCGTACAGCGTCGCCGGTTCCTGCACGTTGGCGAGCACGAAACTCGCTTGCAGACCTTCGCGCACCAGCCGGATGGCGAAGCGCACCGCCTCCAGCGACAACTGCGAACCGTCGACGGGCAGCAGGATCTTCATGTTGTGAGCCTCCGAATGACGCGCGTTCTGGCACGCGGCAGGTCCGAGCTTGAGCGGTGAACCTGCCCCAAGTCAAGCCGCCGACTCGTTGATTCGAGACGCCCCGCATCCAGTTGCGAACTCCTTGCGTATCGGCGAGTGATGGGCAGTGGCCAGCTGCTCACGCCTCGTCAACACATTCTTTCAGGAGCTTGCCATGTCTTCTTCGCGTTCCACACCGTCGATCGTCCTGCCCGTCTCCGGCCGTCGCGGGTTCTTGGGCAGCAGCGCCCTCACCTTGTCGGCCGGCACGATCGCGCTGCTCGGCGGCGCTCCGAGCCTGGCGCGCGCGGCGACGATGGACCCGATGAAAGACGCCGGCATCCTCAACGTCGCGCTCGCGCTCGAGCACGAAGCGATCAACGCGTACCAGCTCGGCGCCGGCAGCGGCCTCTTGCAAAAGCCCGTGCTCGACGTGGCCGTGCTGTTCCAGTCGCACCACAAGGCGCATCGCGACGCGCTCGTCGCGACGATCGAGAAGCTCGGTGGCAAGCCGGTCGCCGAGCGGCCCATCGCCGACTACGCGAAGGCTTTGCACGCCGACATGCTGAAGAATCAGACCGACGTGCTGCAGCTTGCCGCGCGACTCGAGCTCGGCGCGACCAACGCCTACCTCGGCGTGATCCCGGCGTTCGGCGACAGCGCGCTGTCGAAGGTCGCTGCGCGTTTGGCGGCTGACGAGACGATGCACTGGACCGCTCTGTCCGGCGCGCTCGGCCAATCGCTGCCGACCGCGGCGCTGGGCTTCGGCGCATGAGCGCACGCGGCCGCCTCTGCGCGCTGCTCGCGCTGTGCGCGGCCGCGTTGCCCGCGCTCGCAGCGGGCGATGCGGCGAACGGCCAGAAGCTCTACGAGAGCCGCTGCACCGGCTGCCACTCGGTCGATGAGAACCGCATCGGCCCGGCGCACCGCGGCGTCTTCGGCCGCCGCGCCGGCAGTGCCGACGGCTTCGGCTATTCGAGCGCGCTGAAGAAGTCAGCGATCGTTTGGAACGAGAAGACCCTCGACGCCTGGCTCACCGAGCCGGAGAAACTGGTGCCCGGCCAGATGATGAACGTCCAGGTCAGCGATGCGAAAGCGCGCGAGGACATCGTCGCGTTCCTGCGCAGTCTGAGCGCGCGCTGAGGCCGCTGTCACACGCGCGTGCGCAAGCGCGATTCCCACAGCCGCTGCTGCAACAGCGGGCTCGTGCGATAGCGCTCGTTGCGCGTCGCCGCGTGCAAATGATCGAGCACCGCGACGACCGCCTCGACGCCGATCTGCTCCAGCCATTCGAAAGGTCCGGCCGGCCAGTTGGTGCCGAGCTTCATCGCGAGGTCGGCATCGTTTTCGTCGCAGACGCCCTGATGGACCGCGTCGGCCGCTTCGTTGATCAGCATGCAGACCGTGCGCGCGACCCACAGGCCCGGCACATCGCGCAGTTCCCTGACTTGCCAGCCGCACGCCTGCAGCGTCGTCGACACCGTCTCTCGCGTCGCCGCAGACGCGCTGGCCGCGAAGGCCACCGCGATCGACGGCAGCTTGTCGCCGGCGAGCGGCAGGTCGATCACTGCGAGCTCGGGGCGATGCGACTCGGCAGCGAGCCGGATCGCAGTGCGGCCATCGGTCACGCGCATCTCGATCTCATCGATCTTCAAGCCGGTCCACGCCGACACCGGCACGCGCGCGAATTCAACGCCGCGTCGCGTGAGCCAAGCCTGCAGCAGGCCAGCGAGCGGACCTTCGCCGCACAAGGTCAAGGGACCGGGCAGCAGTGGCAAGTCGGCGCTTGCGGGTTCCGGCGACGGCACGCCGTCGTAGAACCCCTTGCCGACCTTGCGACCGAGCCGGCCGCCGTCGATCAGCGCTTTCTGCACCAGCGACGGCGTGTAGCGGCGGTCGAAGTAGTTCGCTTCGAACACCGACTGCGTCACAGCGTAGTTCACATCGTGGCCGATCAAGTCCATCAGCTCGCACGTCCCCATGCGAAAGCCGGCGCTGCGCGCGAGCGCATCGATCGCGGCCGGCGTCGCAGCCTGTTCCTGCAGCAGCGCCAAGGTCTCGGCGTAGTACGGCCGCGCAATGCGGTTGACGATGAAGCCCGGCGTGCTCTTCGCATGAACCGGCGTCTTGCCCCAGCGCTTGGCGAGATCGAAAACCGCTTGGGCGACCGCCGCGTCGGTCTCGGCGCCAGCGACCACTTCGACGAGCTTCATCAACGGCACCGGGTTGAAGAAATGCATGCCGACGACGCGCTGCGGATGCTGCAGGCCGTTGGCGATCGCGGTAATCGAGATCGACGAGGTGTTCGACGCGAGCACCGTTCGCGGCGAGACGATCGCTTCGAGCTCGCGCAGCAGCTGCTGCTTGGCCTCGAGTTTTTCGACGATGACTTCGAGCACGAGCTCCGCATCGGCGAAGTCCGCACTGGTCTCGACCGCGCTCAGCCGAGCCAGCGTCGCGCCGCGCGCGTCCGCCGACAAGCGACCCTTGTCGACCAGCGCGGCCAGCGCCTTCGCGGTCTGATCGATCGCTGCTTGCGCGGCGCCGGGTCGCACATCGAGCAGCTTGACCGGATGCCCCGCCGCGGCAGCGACCTGCGCGATGCCCGCGCCCATCGTGCCGGCGCCGACGACGCCGATGGTTTGCAGTGTCATGGTCGTTCGCTCGCTCTCAATAGGTCTCGACGTGGAAGCGGCCTTCTTGCACGTAGCGCGCGTGCAGCGCCGGCCAATCCATGCCGGCGCCGATGCAGGCATCGCGCAAGGCGTCGAGCACGCCGGTCTCCATGCCCTTCAGGCCGCAGATGTAGACGAAGGTATCGCCGCGCAGCAGCTCGGCCACGTCGCGCGCGCGTTCGCGAATTCGGTCCTGCACATAGGCCCGCGGCTGGCCGGCGACACGCGAGAAGGCGAGCGTGGTGTCGATCAGCGCCGGCGGCAACTTGGTCAGCGGGCCGAAGTACGGCAGCTCTTCGGGCTTGCGCGCGCCGAAGAACAGCATCAGCTTGCCGCCCACCGGCTTGCCGGCTTCGCTCAAGCGCCGGCGGTGCTCGGTCATCGCGCGCATCGGCGCCGAGCCGGTGCCGGTGCAGATCATCAGGATGTTCGACCCCGCGTGGTTGGGCATCAGGAAGCGGTCGCCGTAAGGTCCGGTGACTCGCACGGTGTCGCCCTTTTGCAGATTGCACAGGTAGTTCGACGCGACGCCGTCGGTCGGCTGACCGGCGTGGTCGGCGCTGACCCGCTTCACCGTCAGCGAGACGTTGTTGTAGCCCTCGCGCTCGCCGGTACGCGGGCTCGCCACCGAGTACAGGCGCAGCGTGTGCGGCTTGCCGCTCGCGTCGGCGCCGGGTGGAACGATTCCGATCGACTGGCCTTCGAGCAGCGGCAGAAACTGCGTGCCGAGGTCGAGCACGATGTGGTGCACGTCGCTCTGCGCGTCGGTCGCGGTCAAGCGAAAGTTGCCAGCGACGATCGCGACGATCGGCTTCTTCAGCGTGTAGCGATGCAAGTACGGGTGCGCTGCCGACCACGGTGGACTGGTCGACGACGGCGACTCGGAGGCATTCGTCTGCGGCACCTCGTCGTCGATCGCTTCGTCGGGCAGCTCCCTCTCCAGCACCGGCGCGGCGTGGTCGGCAGGGAACTCCTTTTGCGCCGGCAGCTCGTCCCAGCTCAGCTGCTCTTCGAGCGAGTAGGCGAGCGACTTCGGCACCAGATGCCAATGGTCGATGCTGCCGGTCGGGCACGGCGAGATGCAGGCGTTGCAGCCGTTGCAGACATCGACATTGACGACGTAATTGCGGCTGTCATGCGTGATCGCGTCGACCGGGCAAGTCTCCTCGCAGGTGTTGCAGCGAATGCAGACCTCCGGGTCGATGAGGTGCTGGCGAATGAAGGCGATGGGTTCCGGCGCGTTCATGACATCGCTCGAATCGGCGCCTCAATTAAACCGCACGTACTCGAAATTCACCGGCTGTTTGTTGACGCCGATCGCCGGTGCGGCAATCCAATTGGCGAACTTGCCGGTCTCGACGACTCGGCCCATCAGCGATGCGACGAACGCGCGGTCGGCTTCGCTCGGCAGCCACGCGTCGGCGTTCGCCGCCCATTCGGCTTCATCGATCACGCGTCCGTCGGGGCTGACGCGCAGGCCGGCGAAGCTGCCGATGTGACGGTTGAACGCCTTGTGCGGCACAACGAGGCGAAAGTCGAGACCGGCGCGTTCGATCACCTTGTTCCAGCGCGCCACACCGGCGACCGAGTCGCGAATGAAATCGTCGCGCAGCACCTCGTTCAGCGCGTTCAGCAACGGCACTTCTTTTTCGATCAGCGCGCCGTCCTTGACCTCGAGGATCTTGTAGCTACCGCCCTTCAGCACATGGTCGTCGTCGCGCTTGGTCTCTTCGTAGCGGCCCTTCAGCCCCGCGCTGTAGAAGGTCGCGGCGTTGCTCGACTGGTCGGCGCCGAACAGGTCGATCGTCACGCTGTAGTGGAAGTTGAGGTAGCGCTGCAGCGTCGGCAGGTCGATGACACCGAGCTTGCGCACCTCGGTCGGGTCATCGACGCCATGCTGTTTCATGAGCTCGCAGGTGCGCTGAATCACTCGCGACACGCCCGACTCGCCGACAAACATGTGGTGCGCTTCTTCGGTCAGCATGAAGCGCGTCGTGCGGCTCAACGGATCGAAGCCGCTCTCCGCGAGCGCATTGAGCTGGAACTTGCCGTCGCGGTCGGTGAAGTAAGTGAACATGAAGAACGCCAGCCAGTCGGGCGTCTCTTCGTTGAAGGCGCCGAGGATGCGCGGGTTGTCGCGGTCGCCCGATCGGCGCTCGAGCAATGCCTCGGCTTCTTCGCGGCCGTCGCGGCCGAAGTGTTTGTGCAGCAGGTAGACCATTGCCCACAGGTGGCGGCCTTCCTCGACGTTGACCTGGAACAGGTTGCGCGATCGGCGCTCGAGCAATGCCTCGGCTTCTTCGCGGCCGTCGCGGCCGAAGTGTTTGTGCAGCAGGTAGACCATTGCCCACAGGTGGCGGCCTTCCTCGACGTTGACCTGGAACAGGTTGCGCAAGTCGTACTGGCTCGGCGCCGTCTTGCCGAGATGGCGTTGCTGCTCGACCGATGCCGGCTCGGTGTCGCCTTGCGTCACGATGATGCGGCGCAAATTCGCGCGGTGCTCGCCGGGCACTTCCTGCCACGCGGCCTCGCCCTTGCTCTCGCCGAAGTTGATCTTGCGATCCTGCTCGGCCTGCGCGAGGAAGATGCCCCAGCGGTAGTCGGGCATCTTCACGTGGCCGAAATGCGCCCAGCCGTCGGGCGTCGTGCTGATCGCCGTGCGCAGGTAGACATCGAACCCTTGCGCGCCGTCGGGGCCCATGTCCTGCCACCAGTCGATGTAGCTCGGCTGCCAATGCTCGAGCGCGCGCTGCAGAGTCCGGTCCTCGGCGAGGTTGACGTTGTTGGGGATCTTGTCGGTGTAGTCGATGGTGGTCATGGCAGTCCTCGGTGGATCAAGCAACGCCCGCGGATCCGGCTTTGCCGGTCCGCAGGGTGGCGCCCCTTGGGGGCAGGAGCGAAGCGACTGGGGGGCTCACGCTCACACGCGTTTCCAATCGAACTGCGGCTTACTACCGCTGCCGTAGACCTTCAGCGCCCCGCCCTCACCGACCGCATTCGGCCGGTTGAAGATCCAGTTCTGCCAGGCGCTCAATCGGCCGAAGATGCGCGTTTCCATCGTCTCGCGGCCGGCGAAGCGCAGGTTGGGTTCCATGCCGGTCAGCGCGTCGGGCGACAGGCTCGCGCGCTCTTCGAGGGCGATGCGAATCTCGTCGGCCCAATCGATGTCGTCGGGTGCGGCGGTCACGAGGCCGAGCGAGAGTGCTGCGTCGGCGTCGAGCGGCTGGCCTTGCGTGGCTTGCACTGCGGCGATCTCGGCTGCATCGCCGTAGAAGCGCCGCTGCAGGCGCGACTCGCCGCTGACCATCGGGTAGCGGCCGAGGTTCAGCGCCGACAGCGCGATCTTCGGCGCGGCCTCGGGCTCATCGGGCAGCGCGAGCATGTAGCTGCGGTCGGCGGCGAGCGCGAGCTCGAGCAAGCTGCCGGCAAAGCACGAGTCGCGGTCGATCAGCGCGAACATCGAGCGTGAGCTCACGTCGAGCCGCGCCAGCGTGCGGCGCAGCAGGCCGATGGTTTCGCGCACCAACCAGTGAGTCTGGTGGGCGTCCAGCGTCGCATCCATCGCGAGCACCGCATCGACGCTGCCCGACGTCTTGAGAATCCAGGTACCGATCTCGGGCTCGTTGCTGCGCAGATGAAGGATCGCGTCGTCGAGCTCGCGCGCCATCTGCAGCGGGTACCACGCCGCGCCCGCCGTTTCGACGCCGGCGATGTCGCTCGGCTGCGCGCCGCTCGGCGCCTTGACTGTCAGCGTCGCCGAGCGTGCCGCGCGATCGAGGGTCACGCTCACATGCGCATAGCTCAGCGCATCCGCCGTCAAGGTCTTGTTCAGGGGCGTCAGCGGCACACCCTTCGCATCGGCAGGCCGATCGCTCAGCGCGGCCAATTCGCGCGCACGCTCTTGCACGCGCTGCGCAAAGCCTTGCGTCTTCACGACCTCGTCGACGAGCCGCCAGTCCTTGGCCTTCTTGCCGCGAATGCCTTCAGCGGTGGTGCAAAAGATGTCGGCGTGGTCGTGGCGCACATGGCGCTTGTCGGTGAGGCGCGTCAGCCCGCCGGTGCCGGGCAGCACGCCGAGCAGCGGCACTTCGGGCAGGCTCACCGCCGACGAGCGATCGTCGACGAGGATGATCTCGTCGCATGCCGCCGCGAGCTCGTAGCCGCCGCCGGCGCAGGCGCCGTTCACCGCCGCCAGAAACTTCAGGCCCGAGTGCCGGCTCGCATCCTCGAGGCCGTTGCGCGTCTCGTTGGTGAACTTGCAGAAGTTCACCTTCCACGCGTGCGTCGATTGACCGAGCATGAAGATGTTGGCGCCGGAACAGAACACCCGATCCCGGCCGCTGGTGATGATGACCGTGCGCACGCTCGGATGCTCGAAGCGAATGCGCTGCACCGCGTCGTGAAGCTCGATGTCGACGCCGAGGTCATAGCTGTTGAGCTTGAGCTTGTAGCCTTCGCGCAATCCGCCGTCTTCGTCGACGGCCATCGTCAGCGTCGCGACCGGACCTTCGACGTTCAGCCGCCAATGGCGATAGCGCTCGGGGTGGGTTTCGTAGTCGACCGGGGCAGTGCTCATGTCGGTCT
Organism: Betaproteobacteria bacterium; assembly: GCA_005882155.1. GTDB lineage: Bacteria > Pseudomonadota > Gammaproteobacteria > Burkholderiales > Burkholderiaceae_C > Albitalea. The sequence goes on along the minus strand of VBCQ01000370.1, from coordinate 937 downwards.
CTCCGGCACTATCGTGCATTTGACTTGGATCAAATGCAATTTACTGCATGATATGACCCAGGTCAAGCCGTTCGAACAATTCAGCGAGCGACCTTGATCGTGCCGCGCAGCTGCCGGCGCAATCCGGCGAACGCCTTCTCGATCGTCTTGCCGCTGGTGACGAACGACTCGTCGGCTTTCGAATAGAACGCCTCGCGACTCGCGAGGATGCGCCGCAGGTCGTCCATTGCCTCGGTGTTGCCGCTCATCGGCCGGGTGTCGCCTTGCGCCAGCACACGGCTCATGTGCTCCTCGGGCGTCGCGCGCAGCCACACCGTGTAGCAATGGGCGAGCAGCAGGTTGAAGGTGGCGGGCTCGGAGACGATGCCTCCCGGCGTCGCGATCACCGCACGCGGAAAGCGCTGGATCGTGTCTTCGAGCGCGCGCGTTTCGTAGCGCCGATAAGCCACCGGCCCGTAGAGCGAATGGATCTCCGACAGGCTGCAGCCGGCGACGACTTCGATCTGCCGGTTCAGCTCGACAAAGGGCACCATCCAGCTCTCGGCGAGCATGCGACCGAGGCTGCTCTTGCCGGCGCCGCGCAAGCCGATCAGCGCGATGCGCTGGCGCCGCGCGGCTTGGCTCGCCGGTGCGCCGAACATCGAAGCGAGCGAGCCGCGCGCCTGTGCCAGCTCGGTCTCGCTGCGGCCGCGCAGGATCTCGCGAATCATCAGCCATTCGGGCGAACTCGCGGTCTCGTCGCCGACCAGCTCGGCGAGCGTGCAGTTCAGCGCCTGCGCGACCTGGCGCAGGAATTGGATCGACGCATTGCCGACCCCCATCTCGACGTTCGCGAGATGCCGCTCGGACACATCGGCCGCCTTCGCGAGGCCCTTGCGCGTCAGTCCGCGACGCGCTCGCAGTGCACGGGCACGCTCGCCGATCGCGGCAAGGAAGG
>VBCQ01000369.1 GCA_005882155.1 Betaproteobacteria bacterium | reverse complement strand
GGGCTCGATGTGCGCGCCCATGCGAGCGGCCCCTCGCTGCTCGACGCGCTGCGCCGCGCGCCGCCGCCGCTGCGCGGCGTGTTCCTGCTCGACATCCGCATGGAGCCGATGTCGGGGCTGCGTCTGCATGAGGAGCTGATGGCGCTGAACCTGCGCAACCCGGTGCTGTTCCTGACCGGCCACGGCGACATCCCGATGGCGGTCGACGCGTTGAAGAAAGGCGCCTTCGATTTTCTCGAGAAGCCGTATGGCGACAACGCGCTTGCCGACCGCATCGAGCAGGCGCTCGCCGTCGAGGCCGCGATGCACGCCCAAGGCGCACGCGCCGCCGAGCGCGACGCGCGCCTCGCCAGCCTGACCGAGCGCGAGCGCGAGGTGATGCAGCGCGTGGCCGCCGGCAAGCTCAACAAGGTCATCGCCGACGAGCTGCATGTGTCGATGCGAACGGTCGAAGTCCACCGCGCAAGGGTCTACGCGAAGCTCGGTGTGCGCTCGGCGGCGGAAGTGGCGACGATGCTGGCGACGTAGCGCCGGCGCTTCACTCCACCGCCTTCACCATCTCCTCGACCACTTTCTTCGCGTCGCCGAACACCATCATCGTCTTGTCCATGTAGAAGAGCTCGTTGTCCAGGCCGGCGTAGCCCGCGGCCATCGAGCGCTTGTTGACGATGATCGTCTTGGCCTTGTAGGCCTCGAGGATCGGCATGCCGTAGATCGGCGTGCCCTTGGTCAGCGCGGCGGGGTTCACGACGTCGTTGGCGCCGAGGATGATCGCGACGTCGGCTTGGCCGAACTCGCCGTTGATGTCTTCCATCTCGAACACCTGGTCGTACGGCACCTCGGCTTCGGCCAGCAGAACGTTCATGTGGCCCGGCATGCGCCCGGCCACCGGGTGGATCGCGTACTTGACGGTCACCCCCTTGTGGATGAGCTTCTCGGCGAGTTCCTTCACCGCGTGCTGCGCGCGCGCGACCGCCAGACCGTAGCCCGGCACGATGATCACCGTCTCGGCATTGCCGAGGACGAAGGCCGCATCGTCGGCGCTGCCGCTCTTGACCGGGCGCTGAGCTTGCGCGCCCGCTGCAGCCTGGCCGACGTCGCCGCCGAAGCCGCCGAGGATCACGTTGAAGAACGAGCGGTTCATCGCCTTGCACATGATGTACGAGAGGATCGCACCCGAGCTGCCGACGAGGCTGCCGGCGATGATCAGCATCGAGTTGTTGAGCGAGAAGCCGATGCCCGCCGCGGCCCAGCCCGAGTAGCTGTTGAGCATCGAGACGACCACCGGCATGTCGGCGCCGCCGATCGGGATGATGATCAGCACGCCGAGCACGAACGCGATCGCGAGCATCGCGAAGAACGCAGCCCAGCTCTCGCTCGCCATGAACGCGAGGCCGAGTCCGATCATCGCCAGACCGAGCACGAGGTTCAGGATGTGCTGGCCGGCGAACACCACCGGCGCGCCCTTGAAGAGGCGGAACTTGTAGGTGCCGCTCAGCTTGCCGAACGCGATGACCGACCCGCTGAAGGTGATCGCGCCGATCGCCGCGCCGAGGAAGAGCTCGAGCCGATTGCCGGTCGGAATCGGCGCACCCTTGTCGAGCCCGTGCAGCATCGCCGCGGGCTCTGCCACCGCGGCGACCGCGATGAACACCGCCGCCAGACCGATCATGCTGTGGAAGAACGCGACCAGCTCGGGCATCTTCGTCATCTCGACGGTCTTGGCGCGATACGCGCCGTAGCCGCCGCCGACGACGAGTCCGAGCAGCACCCACGAAAGGCCCTGCGCCTGACCGGCGAGCTTGACGATCAGCGCCGCGGTGGTGACCGCAGCGATCGCCATGCCGATCATGCCGAACAGGTTGCCGCGGATCGAGGTCGTCGGATGCGACAGGCCCTTCAGCGCCTGGATGAAGCAAATGCTCGCGACGAGGTACAGCAGCGTGACGAGGTTCAGGCTCATGACTTGGCCCCCGACTTGTCCTCGAGCGCGGGCTTCTTGTCCTTCTTCTTGAACATTTCGAGCATGCGCCGCGTGACGAGGAAGCCGCCGAAGATGTTCACCGCGGCGAGCGCCACCGCGAGCACGCCCATGGTCTTGCCGAGCAGCGTGTCGGTCTGCGCCGCGGCGAGCATCGCGCCGACGACGACGATCGCCGAGATCGCGTTCGTCACCGACATCAGCGGCGTGTGCAGCGCCGGCGTGACGGTCCACACGACGTGGTAGCCGACGTAGATCGCGAGCACGAAGATGATCAGGTTGATGATGGTGGGGGAGATGGCATCCATGATTACTTTCTCTTGACCTCGCCGCCTTGCGTCATGAGACAGGCGACGACGATGTCGTCGTCCATCGGCACATTGAAGCCGCCTTCCTTGGTCAGCACGAGCTTCAGAAAATCGAGCACGTTGCGCGCATACAGCGCGCTCGCGTCGGCCGCGACGAGCGCCGGCAGATTCGTCTCTCCGATCAGCGTAACGCCGTGCTTCTGCACCGTGCGGCCGGCTTCGGTCAGCGGGCAGTTGCCGCCGTTCGACGCAGCCAGATCGACGATCACCGAGCCCGGCTTCATCGACTTGACCATCTCTTCGGTGACGAGCACCGGCGCCGGGCGGCCCGGGATCAGCGCGGTGGTGATGA
>VBCQ01000368.1 GCA_005882155.1 Betaproteobacteria bacterium | reverse complement strand
TTGTTGAGCGCGTGGATCTCCAGCTCGCAGCCGTTGCACGAGCCCGCGTCGACCTGCCGGATCGCGAGCGCCTGGCCGAGGATCTGGAGGATGTCGCGCTGAATCCGCTCGGCCTCGGCGTGCGGCGCAACGATGGGCTCGGGCGCGGGTTCGGTCGGCACCCCGGCCTTGATGATTCGCCAGGCGATCTTCCACATGTCAGAGATCGTGTCCGGAGTAGCTGAGGTTGAAGGACTTGTTGATCAGCGGGAAGTCGGGAACGATGTTGCCGATCACCGCGTGCTCGATCACCGGCCAGTTCTGCCACGACGGATCGTGGCAATGGCAGCGGCGGATGGCGCCGGCGTCGTCGAGCTCGAGCGCGACGAAGACTTCGCCGCGCCAGCCTTCGACCCAGCCGGCGCCGATGCCCGCTTTGGCGGGCGCTGCGAGCGGCGCGCTCGCTGCGCCGCCCGGCAGCGCGCCACACAGCGCGCGAATCAGCCGCAACGACTCGAGCGTCTCGTCGAAGCGCACGCTGACGCGGGCCGCGACGTCGCCGTTGCGGTGGGTCGCCATCTTCACGTCGAGCTGATCGTACGGCGACCACGGATGATCGCTGCGCAGGTCGGCGGCCTGGCCGCTCGCGCGACCGGCGAAACCGGTCAATCCGAGGCGCGCCGCGAGCTGCGGCTCGACCCGGCCGGTCATCACGAAGCGGTCCTGTAGCCCGGCATGCTCGTCGTAGATGACGCGCAGCGACGCGACCTCGGATTCGATCGTGTCGCATTGCCGGCCGATGCGGTCGAGCATCGCGGTGTCGACGTCCACCGCGCAGCCGCCGGGCCGGATGGCGTCCATCATCAAGCGATGGCCGAAGGCGTCTTTCGACAGACGCAGCCAGTCTTCGCGCAGCCGCGAGAACTGCGCCAGGCCGAAGCTGAACGCCGCGTCGTTGCCGAGCGCGCCGAGGTCGCCGAGGTGATTCGCGACGCGCTCGCGCTCGAGCAGCAGCGCACGCAGCCAGCTCGCCCGCTCGGGAATCGAGCAAGCGAGCGCCGACTCGAGCGCCATGCAGTAGGCCCAGGCAAACGCAACCGTGGTGTCGCCCGACACGCGGCCGGCGAGGCGGTGCGCATCGAGCGGCGCGAGCTCGGTGAAGCGGCGCTCGATGCCCTTGTGCACATAGCCGAGCCGCTCTTCGAGGCGCAACACCTTTTCGCCGACGATCGAGAAGCGGAAGTGGCCCGGCTCGATGATGCCGGCATGCACCGGGCCGACCGGGATCTCGTGCACGCCGTCGCCTTCGACGCGGACGAACGCATACGGCTCGGGCTGCGGCTGGTTGCGACGCTCGGCGTCGCCTGCGAGCGGCCGCTCGTCGAGCCACGGCCCGTGATCGAGCCACGGCCGGCGGTCGTGGAAATTGTCGGCCTCGATGCCGCTCACGGCACGAGGTCGGGATAGCCGGCGGCGCCGAGCGGCAGCTCGATCCACGCCAGCCCGTCGTGCACCGCGTAGGCGGCGTGGACGACGCGCCCGGCCGTGCGCTCGCTGCCCCACAGCGCGACGAGCCGTCCGCCGATCTCGGCGACGTCGCCCCTCACCGCGATCCAGCCTTCGCGGTCGACGACGCCGTGCCGGATCGGCAGCGGCGCAGGCAATGGCACGAGCATCGACATCGTCAACCGCCGATCATCCGCGCCGCCTCGCGATACCAGGTGTCGAGGTAGGGCGGGATGTACAGGCCGAGCATCAGCCCGAGCCCGAGATGGACGAACACCGGGATCGACGCCGGCGGGTGCGGCAGGCGCTTCAGCGAGGTGTCGCCGAAGACCATCGGCTGGACCCGGCTGAACACCGACGCGAACGCGACGCCGAGCGCGACGAGCAGGAACGGCGTGGCCCACGGCTGCTCGCGCATCGCCGTCGTGATGATCAGGAACTCGCTCGCGAAGACGCCGAACGGCGGCATGCCGAGGATCGCCAGCGACCCCAGCATCAGGCCCCAGCCGACCATCGGGCTCGTCTTGATGAGGCCGCGAATCTCTTCCATCACCTGCGTCCCGGCCTTCTGCGACGCGTGGCCGACGGCGAAGAAGATCGCCGACTTGATCAGCGAATGGACCGTCATGTGCAGCAGGCCCGCGTAGTTGGCGATCGGCCCGCCGAGGCCGAAGGCGAACGTCATCAGGCCCATGTGCTCGATCGACGAGTAGGCGAACATGCGTTTGGCATCCTTCTGCCGCGTCAGCAAGAAGGCCGCGGCGACGACCGACACCAGCCCGAAGCCCATCATCATCTTGCCGGCGAGCGCGCTGTGCAGCGCGCCGTCGGTCAGCACCTTGCAGCGCAGGATCGCGTACAGCGCGACGTTGAGCAGCAGCCCCGACAGCACCGCCGACACCGGGGTCGGGCCTTCGGCATGCGCGTCGGGCAGCCAGTTGTGCACCGGCACGAGGCCGACCTTGGTGCCGTAGCCGATGAACAGGAAAGCGAACGCGAGGGTGATGATGCGCGGGTCGAGCTGGCTCTTCACCGCATCGAGATGGGTCCACAGCAGCGACGCGCCCTCGCCGCCGCTGACCTTCTCGGCCGCCATGTAGAGCAGCACGGTGCCGAACAGCGCCTGCGCGATGCCGACGCCGCACAGGATGAAGTATTTCCACGCGGCCTCGAGGCTGGCGGCGGTGCGGTAGACGCTGACCAGCAGCACGGTGGTCAGCGTGGCCGCTTCCATCGCGACCCACAGGATGCCCATGTTGTTGGTCATCAGCGCGAGCAGCATCGTGAAGCTGAACAGCTGGTACATGCTGTGGTACAGGCGCAGCCGCGGCGGCGTCATCTTGCCGTGGTCGCGCTCGGTGCGCATGTAGGGGCGCGAGAACAGCGCGGTGGTGAAGCCGACGAAGGCCGTCAGCGCGACCAGGAAGACATTCAGCGCATCGATGAAGAAGGCGCGGTCCCAGACGAATTGCGGCCCGCCGGCGATCACCTGCACCGTCAGCACGCAAGCCGCGATGAAGGTGAAGAAGCTGAACACGACATTGAGCTCCATCGCCCAGTTGCGGTGCCCGAACGCCGCCAGCACGAGGCTGCCGGCGAGCGGGATTCCGAGGACGAAGAGCAGCGTCTCCAACTCAGTCTTCCTTGAGTTTTTCCAAGTGGCGGATGTCGAGGCTGTCGAAGCGCTCGCGGATCTGGAACATGAACACGCCGAGGATCAGCACGCCGATCAGCACGTCGAGCGCGATGCCGAGCTCGACCACCATCGGCATTCCGTAGGTGGCCGACGTGGCGGCGAAGAACAGGCCGTTTTCCATCGAGAGAAAGCCGATCACCTGCGGCACCGCCTTGGCGCGCGTGATCATCATCAGGAACGACAGCAGCACGCAGGCGAGCGCGATGCCGAGCGAGCCGCGCGCGATCGAAGTCGAGAGCTGGGCGATCGGCAGCGCGAGGTTGAACGCGAAGATCACGAGCAGGATGCCGATCAGCA
>VBCQ01000367.1 GCA_005882155.1 Betaproteobacteria bacterium | reverse complement strand
ATGCGCGATCCGAACTCCGAGCAAGATCGGGGTACGTTTCGAGGCTTGATGATCGGATCGTCGATCGCGCTTGTCGCGGCCATCGCTGCGTCGTTCGCGCCATGGCTGACGATCTCGAACGAGCCGGCGGCACTGTGGTTGGGCCTGTTGCTTCTGCTCGCCGGTGCCGTGCTTCGGCGCATATGCTTCAAGACGCTGGGTGAATCGTTTACCGGCACCGTCATCGTGAAAAAGGAGCAGACCATCGTCCAGCATGGGCCGTACCGCTATGTTCGCCATCCGTCGTACACCGCGGCGTTCATGATGTTCATCGGCGTGGGCCTGGCCCTCGGCAGCTGGATCAGCGTTGCAGTCCTGTTCGTGATTCACTGCATCGTGTACGGTCGTCGCGTCTCGGCGGAAGAGGCAGCGCTGTTGCAAACACTGGGCGAGCCTTATCGGCTGTACATGTTGCGCACGAAGCGCTACATCCCGTTCGTCATCTGAGGAGGAGCGAAGCATGCGAGGCAGTTGTCTTTGCGGGCAAGTCGAATACGAGGTGACGCAACTCGATTCGCCGATTCGTCATTGTTCATGTCGCACTTGTCGCAAGGCTCACGCCGCGGCGTTCAACACGTCGGCGGGTGTCCAACGCGAGCACTTCAAGTGGCGCAAAGGGACCGAGGTACTCAAGTCGTTCGAATCGTCGCCGGGAAAGCGAAGGTACTTTTGCGGCAACTGCGGCAGTCAGCTCGTCGCGCAGCGCAACGGAAGCGAAATGTTCATTCTTCGCGTCGCGACGCTTGACGATGATCCGGGTCAAAGGCCCGAGGCACAGATCTGGGCCTCGGACGAAGTTCCATGGCTCGAGCACGGGCCGCAGATCCCCTCGTATCCCGAGTGGACGCCGCAGCACAAGTGAGCATCAAGCTTGTCGGCATGCTCGGCCCAGCCACACCTCAAGCAATGAAGGAGTGATCGTTCATGGATCTCGGCATCACCGGTAAATGGGCGCTCGTCTGCGCTGCGAGCAAGGGCCTCGGCAAGGGTTGCGCGCAAGCGCTGGTGCGTGAAGGTGTCAACGTCGTCATCACCGCACGCGGCGATGAAACGCTGCAGGCCACGGCAACGGAGCTGCGTGCGCTCAATGGCGGCGAAGTCCGCGCGGTCGCCGGCGACATCACGACACCCGAAGGTCGCGCGGCGGCGCTCGCGGTGTGCCCGCAGGTCGACATCCTCGTCAACAACGCCGGCGGTCCGCCGCCGGGCGACTTTCGCGACTGGGATCGCGATGCCTGGATCAAGGCGCTCGACGCCAACATGCTGACGCCGATCGCACTGATGAAGGCAACAGTCGATGCGATGGCCGAGCGCGGATTCGGCCGCGTCGTCAACATCACATCGGGAGCGGTGAAGGCGCCGATCGATGTGCTGGGCTTGTCGAACGGCGCGCGCAGCGGGCTCACCGGCTTCGTCGCCGGACTCGCGCGCAGCGGCATCGCGGCGCGCGGCGTGACGATCAATGGCGTGTTGCCCGGCGTGTTCGAGACCGATCGCTTGCGCACGACGTTCGAGACGCTGTGGGAGCGCCGCCGCCAGACCGTGCCGGCGCGGCGCTTCGGCACGCCCGAGGAGTTCGGCGCCGTCTGCGCATTTCTGTGCAGCGTGCACGCGGCGTATCTCACCGGGCAGAACATCCTGCTCGACGGCGGCGCGTATCCCGGAACGTTCTGAGGAGACGGCGATGTACACGCTCTACGGTTTCAATGGCTCCGGCTCGGCCGCCGTCGAAGCGGCGCTCGTCTGGGCGGGCTTGCCGCATCGCATCGTCGAGGCCGCGTCATGGGAGCCCGGGCCGGGGTTCGAAGAGCTCAAGCAGGTCAACCCGTTGGGACAGATTCCCACGCTCGTCGGCGACGACGGCAGCGTGCTGACCGAGAGCGCCGCGATCCTCATCCACCTCGGGCTCGTGCATCCAGCGAGCGGCCTCCTGCCGAGCGACGCGGCAGCTCGCGCGCAAGCGATCCGCGGCCTCGTCTACATCGCGGCGAATTGCTACGCGACGATCGGCATCATCGACTTTCCCGAGCGCTGGTGCGACAAGCCGGACGATGCGGTGCGGGCCCAGATGAACAAAGGATCGCGTACTCGATTGCACGCGCTGTGGGACATGTTTGCCGACACCTTCCCGGCCACGCCTTTCCTCGGTGGCACCGAGCCGTCTGCGCTCGATCTGCTGGCCTGCGTCGTCAGCAAATGGTCGGGCTCGCGCGCGCATCTGCGTGATGCGCGGCCGGCATTCTCCGAACTGATGACGCGCATCGAGCAGCACCCACGCTTGAAGCCCGTGTTCGACCGGCATTGGCCGCCGGCTTGATCGTCTCAGCTCAAGCGCACAACGTGTCCTTCGATCGGCGAGGCCTTGCCGTCGTGCAGGTCCGCGATCAGCTGTTGCGCCGCGGCGAACCCATTGTGCTCGACGAGCTGCATCCAGCGATTGCCCGGCTCGCTCAGGTGGCGGATGAAGCGGCGCTGCGCATCGCCGAAGCGCTGGTTGACGAGCGCGGGGCCCCAGTCGGCGTTGCGCTTGCGAATCTGCACCGGTGCGAAATAGAACACCGGTTGCGGTCCCGGCAGCGTGGCTCACCGTCGCTCCCCGTGCCAAGCCGCTGAAGCGGCCGTCGCAGGCGCGTGCGCGCTTCACCGTTCAGGCCATCTACGACGCATTTGTTCGGATTTGGCATCGCGATGGCTGGAACCGCTTGACGACCCACGCGGTCGCGCTCGAGACCGGCATCGCGGTGGGCACGCTCTACGACTACTTTCCGAACTGTCGATCAGTCCGCTGCCAGCAGCACGAGCCCCAGGGCCGCCGCGATCGCGGCCGGCACACCGTAGCGTTCGAGCTTGGAGACCGCGTCGCCGGAGATCACCTCCACCGGCACATGCGTCAACTCCAGCACTCGGATGGTGACGGAGGCCTCGACCATCCGCGTCAACGAGTTCTTGCGCGCCGTGCTCATCACGATGTGGTCGCACTTCATTCTCTCGGCATTCTCGACGATGACCTCAGCCGTGTGGCCGACCTGCGTGCGGGTCGTGAACGGGACGCCGGCACGGGTCAGCATCTCCTGCATGGGGCGCAGCACCTTCTCGGCTTCGTCCTGGTGAAACTCCGCGACGGTCTTCTTGCTGACGAAGCGGGTGATGTGGCGCGAGAACGGCGCCTGCACATTGAGCAGATGGACCTGCATCGCCGGATTCCTGCGGAACTCGTCCATGACGTGACGCACGGCATGCGCGGAGTTGTGCGGCTCGCGGATCGGCACAAGGATGTTCAGCATGATCGATTCCCCTTTCGCAGGCGTAGATGCAGACGACAGGGCCACGCGCCCTTGCGCCAGTGAGACCGTCCTGGCCGTGATCCGCAATTCGTGCCGGCGATGGTTCGCAACGAAACCAGCCCACTGCACACCGCACACCGTCAGCACATACATCAGCGTGACCGT
>VBCQ01000366.1 GCA_005882155.1 Betaproteobacteria bacterium | reverse complement strand
CATCACCCGCGATTTGATGTTCTCGATGTCGACCGCCTGGTAGAACGCCTGGCGAACGCGCTTGTCCTTGAATGGGTTCTTGCCTTTGACGTTGCTGAACAAGAGCTCGTCGCGCCGCTGGTCCATGCCAAGGAAGATCGTCCGCAGCTCGGGACCCTGCAGCACGTTGAACTTGCCGCTCGACTTGACGCGTTCGACGTCCTGCAGCGGCACCGGCTCCATCACGTCGATCTCGCCCGACAACAAAGCAGCGACGCGCGTCGCGTCGTTGCCGATCGGTGTGAACACGACCTCATCGACATTGCCGTCGACCGGAGTTCGGAGCGCCATACGGTGCTTCATGAATCTCCGATTGTTCTTGCGAGAAGGATTCATCATCGGCGCGGTGCCGCGGGCATCGCGCGCTCGACGAGGCTCGACATCAGCGCCGCGCCGAGCGGGAGAATGTCGTCATTGAAGTCGTACCGGCTGCTGTGCAGGAAGCAGCCGCCTTCGCCGCCCTGGCCGATGCGCAGGTAGGCGCCCGGCTTGGACTGGAGCATGAAGGAAAAGTCTTCGGCGCCCATGCTCGGAATGAGATCGCGAATGACCTTGTCTTCGCCGACGAGCGATGCCGCCACGTCACCGGCAAATTGCGCTTCGCGTGGCGTGTTGATCGTGGCCGGGTACATGCGGCGATAGTCGAGTCGCGCGGTGGCACCCAAACCGAGTGCAACCGACTCGACGAGCCGGCCGAGCCGCTCTTCGATCATGTCCTGCACCTCGCGCTTGAACGTGCGCGCCGTGCCGATCAGCTGTGCCTGGCGCGGGATCACGCTGAACGCGCCGAGGTCGCCGGCTTGCATCGCGCACAAGCTGACGACCGCGCTGTCCAGCGGGTTGACGTTGCGCGACACCAGGCTTTGCGCGGCAGTGATGATGTGGCCCGCGACGAGCACAGGATCGATCGTCAGATACGGGTGCGCGGCGTGGCCGCCGCGGCCTTGAATCGTGATCTCGAAGCGGTCGGCCGACGCCATCATTGCGCCAGGATTGACGCCGATCATGCCCGGTGCGAGGCTCGGCCAGTTGTGCATCGCGTAGACGGCGTCGATCGGAAAGCGCTCGAAGAGGCCGTCATCGATCATCGCCTTCGCGCCGGCATAGCCTTCTTCACCCGGCTGAAAAATCAGCACCGCAGTGCCGTCGAAGTCGCGAGTTTGGGCGAGGTAACGCGCGGCGCCGACGAGCATCGCGGTATGGCCATCGTGCCCGCAGCCGTGCATCAGGCCTGGTTTGGAAGAGCGCCAGGAAAAATCGTTCTCCTCGCGCATCGGCAACGCGTCCATGTCGGCACGCAAGCCGATGGCGCGACCGGATTTCGCCTTCGCTCCACGGATCACCGCGACGACACCGGTCTTGCCAATGCCGCTGTGAACCTCATCGACGCCGCAGACGCGCAGTGCTTCAGTGACGCGCTCCGCCGTGCGCTTTTCTTCGAATCCGAGCTCCGGATGCGCATGCAGGTCGCGCCGAAAGGCAGTGAGCTCGCCGTGCCAAGCGGCAAGTCGTTGGTACACACCTGAGCGCAGCGCTTCGTTGGCCAGCATCAATGAGCTCCTGCAACTTTTTCGATTCGCAGCCGCGGGTCGACGGCGAAATAGAGCAAGTCGACGGCGAGGTTGATCAGCACGAAGATCAGCGCGATCAAGCACAGATAAGCGGCCATCACCGGAATGTCGGCGAACGTCACCGCCTGGATGAACAGCAGGCCCATGCCGGGCCACTGGAAGACCGTTTCGGTGATGATCGCGAATGCGATGAGGCCGCCGATCTGCAGCCCCATGATCGTCATCACCGGCACCAGCGTGTTCTTCAGCGCATGGCCAAAGTACACCGCGTGGTTCGGCAACCCGCGCGCGCGAGCGAACTTGATGTAGTCGGCGCGCAGCACCTCGAGCATTTCGGCGCGCACCAGCCGCATGATCAGCGTCAGCTGAAATACGGCGAGCGTGATCGACGGCAGGATCAGATGCTTCCAGCCATCGACGGTGAGAAACCCCGTGGTCCACGGGCCGAGCGCGACGACTTCGCCGCGGCCGAAGCTCGGCAACCACTTCAGCGTGACGGCGAAGACCAGAATGAGCAGGATGCCGATCAAGAAGACCGGCAGCGACACGCCCAGCAGCGACAACGTCATCAATACCTGCGACATGAACGTGCCACGCCGCAGCGCAGCGTAGACGCCCATCGGAATGCCCACAGCCAGCGCAATGACGGCCGCCACGAGCGCGAGCTCGAGCGTTGCAGGAAAGCGCTCGACGATCAGCGACGAGACCTTGCGCCCTTGGCGCAAGCTCAGCCCGAATTCGCCTCGCGTCGCGTTGCCGACGAAGCGTGCGAACTGCACCGGAAAAGCTTGGTCGAGGCCGAGGTCGGAACGCAGCTGCGTGCGCTGTGCCGGAGTCGCATCCTGACCAAGCAGATTGGTCACCGGGTCGCCGACATACTGAAAGAGCATGAATGCGATAAACGCCACCGCGAGCATCACGATCACGGCTTGGGCAAGACGGCGAAGGATGAAGGCGAGCATGCGTCGGTGGGTGCGCGGCGTCGTATCTGAGCAAATCACATGCCCTGAGTCAAAGGGGAATGTCCCATCAGGGTTAGTGCGCGACG
>VBCQ01000072.1 GCA_005882155.1 Betaproteobacteria bacterium | reverse complement strand
CCGTTCCATACGATCATTCCGGGCTTCCTGAGTCGAGACGGCGAACCCGTCATGTCCTTCGGCGTCATGGGCGGAAACATGCAGCCGCAAGGCCATCTGCAAACGCTCGTGCGCATGCTCGACCATCAGCAGAATCCGCAGGCGGCTTGCGATGCGCCGCGCTGGCGCTTCAACGCCGGCCTCGAGATCAACGTCGAACGCAGCATGGACCCCGCGACCGTGCAAGGCTTGAGCGCGCTCGGACACCGCATCGATGTCATCAGCGACAGCTACCAGGACTTCGGTGCCGGCCAGTTCATCTGGCGCCTCGGCGACCCGGCGGTCGACGGCTACGTTGCCGCGAGCGACCCGCGGCGCGACGGGCAGGCGGTCGTCTTTTGAAGTCGTTGGACAAGCTGTCGCTCGGCTGGCGAACCGACCTCATCTTTCCGCGCTTCGATGGCGAGCTGCTCCAGCGCAGCGACTGCCTCGTCGTGCGCACGCCGCACAACCCGACCTTCTGGTGGGGCAATTTCCTGCTCTTCGACCACGCGCCGCGCGCCGGCGATGCGGCACGCTGGCTCGCGGCGTTCGACGCCGAGATCGTGCGGCCGCAGCCGCAGTCGCGCCATCTCGCGTTCGGCATCGACGCGAGCGATGCATTCGAATTGCCGCGCGACTTTGTCGATGCCGGTCTCACGCTGTGCGCGTCGACGGTGCTGACGATGCGCCGCGAGCAACTGCGCGCGCCGCGTGCTTTGGCGCCGGGCTTCAGCGTGCGACCGCTGCGTCTGGCGGACGAGTCGGCATTGGCTGTCGATCTCGAAGTCGCTTGCGATGAAGGGGCGCACGAGCCGCAAAGCTACCGCGTCTTTCGCGAGCGCCAGATCGCGCGCTATCGCGCGATGCACGAGGCCGGGCTCGGCGAGTGGTTCGGCGTCTTCGCCGCCACGCCGCAGGGTCAGTTGCTGGTGGCCGATTGCGGCCTGTTCCACGATGGCCACAGCACAGCGCCGCTCGGCCGATTCCAGCTCGTCGCCACGCACCCCGCATGGCGCAGGCGCGGCTTGTGCACGGCGCTCGTTCACGCCGTGTGCCGGCATGCCTTCGAGCGCATGCATCTCGACAGCGCAGTGATCGTCGCCGACCCCGACGATGTGGCCATCGGCATTTACGAGTCGCTCGGATTTCAGCGCGGCGCGAGCACCTGGCACCTCGAGCGCCGCCCGCCGGAGGACGCGCCCGGAGAAACACCAGCGCGGAGGGCTAGTGCTCGCCCGCATCACGCTGCTGCGCCTTGATCGCCTCCTGCATCAAGCGCTCAGCCTCGCCTGCGTCCTGCGTCGACGATGCCGCTTCGCTCGGCCGCGCCCATTGCGTGATCTGCGGAAACGCGAGCACCGCGACGATCAGCAGCGCTTGCGCGCCGAGCTGCGGCCACAGCGCTCGCGCCAGCGCGCGCACGCCGACGCGGGTGGCGAGCAGCGAGCGCGACATCACGAGCGCGTAACCGAAGGGCGGCAGCAGGAAGCCGAGCTGCAGCACGAGCAAGGTCAGCGCAGCAACCCACGCGGCATCGTCGACCGTCATCAGCACCGGCGGCATCACCAGCGGAATCACGAGGAAGATCATTTCGAACGCATCGAGTACGAACGAGCAGGCGACGAGTCCGGCGAGCACGCACAGCAGCAACAGCCGCGGGTGATCGGACAACGCGTGCAAGCGGTCGGCGATCAAGGCGTCGGTACCGAATGCGCGCAAGACGAGCGAGAACGTCGTGGCCGCGACGAGCAACGCGAACAGCGCGCCGGTCAAGGCCATCGTGTCGCGCAACACGAGGCGCATGCGTTGCGTGTCGAGATGACCGCTCAGCGTCGCAGCGATCCACAAGGTCACGCCGCCTGTCGCTGCTGCTTCCACGGCATACAGCCGTCCGACGGCGACACCGCCGAGCAGGACCGCAATGACGAGCGCGACGACGGCGGCGATGAGCGCCTGACGATGCGGCAGCGGCGCGAAAGCGCGAGCCGCCGCGCCGCGTCCGCCGTGTTGACGATGCGCAGCGCCGCACGCGTCGCGTTGAGCGCTTCGGTGTGCGCGCGCATCATCGCGTCGCCGAGCAGCAGCAGCACGAGCGACGGCGGGATCACCACGCCCAGGGTGCTGGCCACGCAGACCGTCGCGGCGCTGCGCTCGGCGCTGGTGCCGTGCTGCTCGAGCTCGGGCGCGACGCTGCGCGACAGCGTGTGCAGGCTCGCACCGACCGATCCGTTCATCGGCGCGAGCAACGCGCCCACACCGAGCGCCGACAGCTCGCTCGCCGCGGCGCTGCGGGCAAACACGCGCTCGCCCGCGCGGTGCAGCAGCGCCGCGAGCGGCAATCGATTGAGCAGCGCGCCGATTAGCGCGTACAAGGGCAGGGCCTGCAGCAGGTCGTGCTCGAGCAGGCCGACGACGCGGTTGGGTAATGCACCGAGCAGCGCCAGATCGAAAGCGCCGAGCGCGACGCCGAGCGCCGTGAACAGCGCCGAGACGCCGAGCAATACCGCGTACACCGGCAGGCCGCTCGCGACCATCGCGATGAGCGCGATGGCGAACATCGCGAGCCCCAGTGCACTCATGGCACAAGATCGCGATGAGCCGATTCGCGTGCGAGCGGTGCCAGCAGATCGGCCGCCGCCTGCAGCGCCATCGCGAGCGCAAGCAGCCAAGCGGCGCACTTGATGATGAAGTAGCCCGGATTCAGCGTATCGGGAAAGGCCTCGAGCGAGCGCAGCGCGTTCCACACCATCGGCGCGCCGCTCGCCAACACGAACAGCGCGAACGGCAGCACCGCGATCGCATGGCCGAAGCGCGCGATGCGCTCACGCACGCGCGGCGGGTAGCGCGCGGCGAGCGTGTCGGCCGCGAGGTGGCTGTGCTGCTGCGTCGCCTGGCGCAACGCCAACGCGACGTACAGCGCGAACACCCATTGCGCGAGGTCGTTGGCCGGCCGCGATCCGGCGCCGACCACATCACGCAGCGGCCATTGCGCGAACAGCAGCAAGGCGAGCGGCAGCACGAGCGCACTGCCGACGACGCTGATGCGATCGAGCAGCGCATTTAACCGGCGCGCGATGCGCAGCGATGCGGAGGGTGGGGACATCAGGGTCGCAGCGAGCGCGAGTCAAGAGGCGTTCGTAGAATCCCACGCAATGTCTTCCCCCACCATTGCGGCAGACCCCAGCGCCGCCGGCTCGGCGCAGCGCGAGATGCTTGCGGGGCTGCTGCTCGCGACCTTCGGCGCGATCGCGTTTTCCGGCAAGGCCATCATCGTCAAGCTCGCGTACCGCTACGGTGTCGACGCGGTCACGCTGATCATGTACCGCATGCTGTTCGCATTGCCGATGTTCGTGCTGCTGTCGTGGTGGGCCGGCCGCCGCAAGCCGGCGCTGCAGCGGCGCGACGTGATCACCATCGTCGGCCTCGGCTTCTGCGGCTACTACCTCGCGAGCTTTCTCGACTTCGCCGGCCTGCAGTACATCACCGCCAGCCTCGAGCGGTTGATCCTCTATCTGAACCCCACGCTCGTGCTCGCGCTCGGCTTCTTTCTGTTCAGGCGCGAGGTCACGCGCAAGCAGCTGATCGCGCTGGCCGTCAGCTACACCGGCGTGCTGCTCGTATTCGGCCACGAGGTAACGCTCGTCGGCGCGCATGTCGCGCTCGGCGCGCTGCTCGTCTTCGGCAGCGCGGTGAGCTACGCGATCTACCTCGCCTACAGCGGCGAGGAAGTGAAGCGCCTCGGTGCGCTGCGCCTGACCGGCCTCGCGACCAGCGTCGCGTGCCTGTTCTGCATCGCGCAGTTCTTCGTGCTGCGCCCGGTCTCTGCGATGGCCGTTGCGCCCGAAGTCATCTGGCTATCGGTGCTCAACGCGACGCTATGCACCTTCGCGCCGGTGCTGATGGTGATGATGGCGATCGAGCGCGTCGGCGCGACGATGGCGGCGCAGACCGGCATGGTCGGTCCGCTGTCCACGATCCTGATGGGCGTGCTGATCCTCGGCGAGCCGTTCACGGCGTGGGTGGCAGCGGGAACGGCGCTGGTGCTGGTGGGGATTTGGCTGCTGGCGAAATCGCGTTAGGCGGCATGAAACGCGTGTCCAGCTGCGGTTCTAAATCATGGAGCAAACGCGGCGCAAAATCCTCGAAGTGCGGCCGCATCACCAGGGCACGCCGCCAACATGGAAAGGAACACAAATGAACGCAACCAAGGTAGTAGCGATCATCCTGATAGTGGGCGGCGTCTTGGCGCTGATATACGGTGGGTTCAGCTATACCAAGGACACACAACAAGTGAAACTCGGCCCCATCGAACTGTCCGTGAAGGAGAAGC
>VBCQ01000071.1 GCA_005882155.1 Betaproteobacteria bacterium | reverse complement strand
CCGAGCTGCGCATTATAGACAAGAAGTGAAGCCGCTCGCGGGGCGGCTTCACCACCTGCGTCAATGGGTCAGCAGATCGCCCGGTGTCGCTGCTGCCACGGTCGCGGCCTCGGGCTTCGTCTCGACCTTGGGCGTCTCTTCGTCGGGCAGCGGTTGCGGCAGTGCTTCGAGCGCCACTTCGAGCACGCGATCGATCCACCTCACCGGAATGATTTCCAGACGATTCTTGACGTTCTCCGGAATGTCCTGCAGATCCTTCACGTTCTCTTCCGGAATCATCACGGTCTTGATGCCACCGCGGTGGGCTGCGAGCAGCTTCTCTTTCAAGCCGCCGATGCCGGTCACTTCGCCGCGCAGCGTGATCTCGCCGGTCATCGCCACATCGGCGCGAACCGGAATGCCGGTCAGCGCGGAGACGAACGCCGTCGTCATCGCAATGCCGGCACTCGGGCCGTCTTTCGGCGTCGCGCCATCGGGCACGTGAATGTGGATGTCGCGCTTCTCGAACAGCTCGTCCTTGATGCCGAGGCGCCGAGCACGTGAACGCACGACCGAGCGAGCCGCTTCGACCGACTCCTTCATCACGTCGCCGAGCGAGCCGGTGCGGATGATGTTGCCCTTGCCGGGCATCATCGCCGACTCGATGGTCAACAAGTCGCCACCGACTTCGGTCCACGCGAGGCCCACGACCTGGCCGACCTGGTTCTGCTTGGTCGCCTGACCGTAGTCGAAGCGGCGCACGCCGAGGAAGTCGTTCAGGTTTTCTTCGGTGACGACGACCTTGCCGTCGTACTGCTTGAGCTGAACGCCCTTCACGACCTTGCGGCAAATCTTCGAGATCTCGCGCTCGAGCGAGCGCACGCCGGCTTCACGCGTGTAGTAGCGGATGATGCCGCGCACCGCCGATTCGGCGACTTCCATCTCCTCTTCCTTGACGCCGTTGTTCTTGCTTTGCTTGGGCAGCAAGTAGCGTTGCGCGATGTTGACCTTCTCGTCCTCGGTGTAGCCCGACAGGCGGATCACTTCCATCCGGTCCAAGAGGGCCGGCGGGATGTTCATCGAGTTCGAGGTCGCGACGAACATCGTGTCGGACAAATCGAAGTCGACCTCGACGTAGTGGTCGCTGAAGGTGTGGTTCTGCTCGGGGTCGAGCACCTCGAGAAGTGCCGATGACGGGTCGCCACGGAAGTCCATGCCGAGCTTGTCGATCTCGTCGAACAGGAACAGCGGGTTGCGCGTGCCGACCTTCGACAGGCTTTGCAGCACCTTGCCCGGCATCGAGCCGATGTAGGTACGGCGGTGGCCGCGAATCTCGGCTTCGTCGCGCACGCCGCCGAGCGCCATGCGCACGTACTTGCGGCCGGTGGCGCGTGCCACCGACTGGCCGAGCGAGGTCTTGCCGACACCCGGGGGCCCGACGAGGCAGAGGATCGGCGCCTTGACCTTGTCGACGCGCTGCTGCACCGCGAGGTACTCGAGGATGCGGTCCTTGACCTTCTCGAGGCCGTAGTGGTCTTCGTTGAGCACGATCTCGGCATGCCCGAGGTCGTGCTTGATCTTGGTCTTCTTGCTCCACGGCAGATTGACCAGCGTGTCGATGTAGTTGCGCACGACCGTCGCCTCGGCCGACATCGGCGACATCAGCTTGAGCTTCTTCAGCTCGCCGTCGACCTTCTTGCTCGCTTCCTTGGGCATCTTGGCAGCAGCGATCTTCTTCTCGAGCTCTTCCATGTCGGCGCCTTCTTCGCCGTCGCCGAGCTCCTTCTGGATCGCCTTGACCTGCTCGTTCAGGTAGTACTCGCGCTGGCTCTTCTCCATCTGACGCTTGACGCGGCCACGGATGCGCTTTTCGACCTGCAGGATGTCGACCTCGTGCTCGAGCTGCTCGAGCAGTTTCTCCAGCCGCTTGTCGACCGCGAACAGGTCGAGCACCGACTGCTTGTTCTCGAGCTTCAACGGCAAGTGCGCGGCGATCGTGTCGGCCAGGCGCCCTGCGTCGTCGATGCCGGAGATGGACGTGAGGATCTCCGGCGGAATCTTCTTGTTCAGCTTGACGTACTGGTCGAACTGCTGCGTGACCGCGCGACGCAGCGCCTCGATCTCGGGCTTGGTCTCGGCCTCGGGCGGCACCGGCGTGACGTCGGCCACGAAGTGCTCGCCGTTGTCGCTGATGTGATGGGTGTTGGCACGCTGAATGCCTTCGACCAGGACCTTCACCGTGCCGTCGGGCAGCTTGAGCATTTGTAGGATGCTCGAGACGCAGCCGACTTCGAACATGTCGTCGGGCTTGGGCTCGTCCTTGCCGGCAGCCTTCTGCGCGACCAGCATGATCTGGCGGCCGGCTTCCATCGCCGCTTCGAGCGCCTTGATGGACTTCGGGCGGCCCACGAACAGCGGGATCACCATGTGCGGAAACACCACCACGTCGCGCAGCGGAAGCAGCGGCAGGGTGATTTTTTCAGCGGGTAAGACGGGATGTCCGGACATGAAGGAACCTCTCTTTCTCGAACCCATTTAGGGCCCGAGCAGTCAATTGCAAGAAGCCGCTTGCGCTCTTGCGACGCGTGGCGGTACCGGACCTCAGGCGCTCGCCTTGGACTGCTCGCGGTACACGAGCAAAGGCTTGGCGTCGTCTTCGACGGTGTGCTCGTCGAGCACCACCTTGGCCACGCCATCGAGCGTGGGAAGGTCGAACATCGTGTCGATCAATGACTGCTCCATGATGGAACGCAAGCCGCGCGCCCCCGTCTTGCGGGCGAGCGCCTTGCGCGCGATGGCCGCCAGCGCAGAGGGGCGAATCTCCAGGTCGACCCCATCCATCGCAAACAGCTTCTGGTACTGCTTGACCAAGGCGTTCTTCGGTTCGGTGAGGATTTGGACCAGCGCGTCCTCGGTGAGTTCACCGAGCGTCGCGACAACCGGCAAGCGGCCGACCAGCTCGGGAATCAAGCCGAACTTGATCAGGTCTTCGGGCTCGACATCGCGGAAGACTTCAGAGACGCGCCGCTCGGTCTTCGTGTGCACGGTGGCCGCAAAGCCGATGCCCGACTTCTCGGACCGGTTCTGGATCACTTTCTCGAGCCCGTCGAACGCGCCGCCGCAGATGAACAGGATGTTGGTCGTGTCTATCTGCAGGAAATCCTGGTTCGGATGCTTGCGACCACCTTGCGGCGGCACCGACGCCATCGTGCCTTCGACCAGCTTCAACAGCGCCTGCTGCACGCCCTCGCCCGACACGTCACGGGTGATCGACGGGTTGTCGGCCTTGCGCGAGATCTTGTCGATCTCGTCGATGTAGACGATGCCGCGCTGCGCCTTCTCGACGTCGTAGTTGCAGTTCTGCAGCAGCTTCTGAATGATGTTCTCGACGTCTTCGCCGACGTAACCCGCTTCGGTCAAGGTCGTGGCGTCGACGATCACGAACGGAACGTTGAGCAAGCGCGCCAACGTCTGCTCTTCGAGAGCTCGACATCCTCTTTCGTGCGGCTCATGTGCTTGAGCCGCTTGTAGTGGTTGTAGACCGCGACCGACAAGGTGCGCTTGGCGGGCTCCTGGCCGATCACGTACTGGTCGAGGATGCCCTTGATCTCGGTGGGGATCGGCAGGTCCGATCGCGAGGCCTTTGCGTCACCGCCGTCGGCGGGAACTTCGTCACGAATGATGTCGTTGCACAGCTCGATGCACTCGTCGCAGATGAACACCGACGGGCCGGCAATGAGCTTCTTCACCTCGTGCTGGCTCTTGCCGCAAAAGGAGCAGTACAGGACTTTCTCGCTCGAAGAGCCTTTTTTATCGGCCATGGATGGAGGTGGCGCTGGGCAGGGTAATGCTGAGGGGAATGATAGTGGAAAAGGAAGCGCCGACTTGTTGCAAAGAAAGACCCCGTTCGTCACCCAAATCGGTTTGCCGGCAGGTCAAAGACGCTTGTTGAGCACCTGATCGATCAGGCCGTAGTCCATTGCTTCGTTCGACGACATGAAGAAGTCGCGCTCGGAGTCGGCGCGGATCTTTTCCAGCGGCTGGCCGGTTCGCTCGGAGAGGATCACGTTGAGGCTTTCGCGCAGTTTCAAAATCTCGCGCGCCTGGATCTCGATGTCGGTGGCCTGACCTTGCGCGCCGCCGGACGGCTGGTGAATCATGATGCGCGAGTTCGGCAGCGCGAAGCGCTTGCCCTTCGCGCCGGCTGCCAGCAAGAACGCGCCCATGCTGGCAGCAAGGCCCATGCACAGCGTGGACACATCGGGCTTGATGAACTGCATGGTGTCGTAGATCGACATGCCGGCGCTGACCGAGCCACCCGGCGAGTTGATGTAGAACGAAATGTCCTTGTCGGGGTTCTCGCTTTCCAGAAACAGCAGCTGCGCCACAACCAGATTCGCCGACTGGTCGCTGACCGGTCCGACGAGGAAGATGACACGCTCGCGCAGCAGCCGCGAATAGATGTCGTAGGCACGCTCGCCGCGCCCCGACTGCTCGATGACGATGGGCACCAT
>VBCQ01000365.1 GCA_005882155.1 Betaproteobacteria bacterium | reverse complement strand
GCCGCCGCGCTTGTCGCTCGCGCGAAAAATCGTCGCATGCCCACCGGCGCGTGCAACCTCTTCGCGCACTTCGTTCACCGGCGCGGCGCTGTACAGCCAGCGCTGCGCGCCGCTCCATTCGATGAGCTGCTCGCCGGCGAGCGCGAGCAGTGGCGTCGTCGCCGGCACCGACAGCCGCCACAGCCGCATCGCACGCTCCGACTCGATCGCGCGATGCGCGGCCGCGAAGTACTCGTCGTCGTGCTCGCGCAAGCCGTGCCAGAACGCGTTCGCATCCGCGTCGTCGACTCGCTCGCCGCCCATCGCCACTCTCGCTGCATTGACAGCGGCGAGCGCGCCGCGCAGGCGAATCACCAGCATGCCGGCCCACCAGGCACTCGCGTTCAGCGGCAACGGTTGAGCGCTCCAGACGGCGAGCTGCTGCAGCGCTTGCGCCTCATCGATCTCGAAGCGCAAGGTCGCTGTCGCGCTCGCCATCGGCAGCACCTTCAACGAGACCTCGCAGATGACGCCCAGCGTGCCGAGCGATCCGGCGAGAACGCGCGAGACGTCGTAGCCGGCGACGTTCTTCATCACCTGGCCGCCGAACGACAACAGCTCGCCGCGGCCGTTCAGCAAGCTCGCGCCGAGCAGGTAGTCGCGAACGCCGCCGACGGCGGCGCGCGACGGTCCGGCCAAGCCTGCGGCGACCATGCCGCCGACGGTCGCGCCGCGGCCGAAATGCGGCGGCTCGAACGGCAGGCACTGTCCCTTCTCAGCGAGCGTCGCTTCGAGCTCATCGAGCGTCGTGCCGCAGCGCGCGGTCACGACGAGCTCGGTCGGCTCGTAGCTCGAAATGCCCGACAAGCCGGTCACGTCGAACGCCTCGCCTTGCGCCGCTTCGCCGTAGAAGCGCTTCGTGCCGCCGCCGCGAATGTCGAGCGGCGTGCGGCTCTCGCTTGCGTTGCGGATGCGAGCGATCAGTGGAGCGAGCGCGGCATCGATCGACGTCATGGACATCAGAAGCGCGGAAGGTCGGCGAATGGCAGCAGGCCGCGCCGCACATGCATCTTGCCGCCCTCGGCGCAGCGTTGCAGCGTCGGGATCGCCTTGCCGGGGTTGAGCAGCTCGCTCGCATCGAAGGCGCGCTTGACCGCATGCATCTGCTCGCGCTCTTCGCTCGAGAACTGAACGCACATCGAGCCGAGCTTCTCGACGCCGACGCCATGCTCGCCGGTCACCGTGCCGCCGAGCTTCACGCTGGTCTCGAGGATCTCGGCGCCGAACTGCTCGGCGCGATGCAGCTGGTCGGCATCGTTGGCATCGAACAGGATCAGCGGATGCAGATTGCCGTCGCCGGCGTGGAACACGTTGACGCAGCGCAGGCCGTAGCGCGACTCCATCTGCTGGATCGCGAGCAGGATGTCGGCCAGGCGCTTGCGCGGAATCGTCGAGTCCATGCACATGTAGTCGGGGCTGATGCGCCCGCTCGCCGGGAACGCGTTCTTGCGCCCGCTCCAGAACCTGAGGCGCTGCGCCTCGTCGCGGCTCACCTCGACGCGCGTCGCGCCGCTGGCCGCGAGCACGTCCAGCATGCGGCCGATTTCCTCGTCGACTTCCTCGGCCGTGCCGTCGCTTTCGCACAGCAGGATCGCCGCGGCGTCGAGGTCGTAGCCGGCATGGACGAAATCCTCGACCGCCGCGGTCATCGGTCGGTCCATCATCTCGAGACCGGCCGGGATGATGCCGGCGGCGATGATGTTGGCGACCGCGTCGCCGGCTTTGCGGATGTCGTCGAAGCTCGCCATGATGCAGCGCGCCGTCTGCGGCAGCGGCAGCAGCTTGACGCTCACTTCGGTGATCACGCACAGCATGCCTTCGCTGCCGACGACGAGCGGCAGCAGGTCGAGGCCGGCTGCGTCGAGCGCCTCGCCGCCGAACTCGACCGCCTCGCCGTCGATCATGTAGCCCTTGACCCGCAGCACGTTGTGCAGCGTCAGGCCGTACTTCAGGCAGTGCACACCACCCGAGTTCTCGGCGACGTTGCCGCCGATCGTGCAGGCGATCTGGCTGCTCGGGTCGGGCGCATAGAACAGGCCGTGCGGCGCGGCGGCTTCGCTGATCGCGAGGTTGCGCACACCGCATTGCACGATCGCTGTGCGCGCAGCCGCATCGAGCTTCAGGATGCGGTTGAACTTGGCGAGGCTCAAGGTCACGCCGAGCTCGTGCGGCAGTGCGCCGCCCGACAAGCCGGTGCCGGCGCCGCGTGCGACCACCGGCACCTTCAATCGATGGCAGGCGCGCAGCAACGCGGCGACTTGCGCGTCGGTCTCGGGCAGCGCGACGACCAGCGGCTGCTGCCGATACGCGGTGAGGCCGTCGCATTCGTAGGGCACCGTGTCTTCGCGCTGCCACAGCAGCGCGTGCGGCGGCAGCAGCGTCGAAAGCTCGGCGACGACTTCGGCACGCCGCGCGGCGATCTCGGAGCGGCGCAGCGCAGTGGCGTTTTCAGTGGGCAAGGCGGCATTCACGCTGTGAATCAGCCCGGGAAGACGGTCAACACGCCGGTGTAACCGTAGAGGTGATGGCGCGCGATCTCGCCGTTGGCGAAGAAGCCGACCAGCGGCACGTCTCCGAGCGCGTGGCGCACGACGGCGAGCTCGGCCGACGGCGCGCCGAAATGCGGGCCGCCGCGCCCGGCGCAGCTCACGTAGACGGCGCCGGCAATGCGCCGCGCCGGATGCGGGGCGCCGTCGGCATCGCTGTCCTGCAGCGCCAGCGCAGTGGCGAGCGGCAAGGCTTCGGGCTCCAGCTCTTCGCGGATCTCGCTGCAGATGCGCACCAGGTCGCGCCGCGCTGCTTCGGTGTTGCGGGTGCAGAACGCGAGCTGCTGACCGATCAGCGCGTGGTCGCCGATCGCGATGCCGCGCCGACCGGGGTCGAGCCCGACCAAGTGGCGCACGCGCGTGTCGGCGCCGAACTGGCCGGGTCGCGACAGCACGGCTTCATCGCGCTCGCTCAAGCCGACGAGGGTCTGGCGCAGACGCGGCAGCGCCTCGCGCGCGTCCATGCCCTCGATTGCGAGGTCGCGCAGCAGGCAGTCGAGGGCGGGCTCGTCGTCGAGCCGGATCACGACGTTGCGCTCGGCGTCGGTGATGCTGCGCACCGGCCCAACCGGCTGGCAGCCCTGCGTCACGCGCGACACCAATGCCACGTCGGCGCTGAACGCGACCCCCGACAGACCGCCCTCGAACACGCCATCGGCCAGATGCAGGCAGCGGGTGCGCGCCGATGCGAGCCCGCCGAACAAGTAGCCGGTCGATGTGCGCTCGGCCATCTCGCCGATCAACTCGCCGAGCTCGGCGGTCGCCGGATCGGCGTGGACCTGCGCGGTGGCCGCGCCGAAGCCGGCGAGCGGACGCGCGCCGGAGAACACGCGGAAGTCGGCGATCGGCACATCGCCGAGCATCACGCTCAACGCAGGCTCGTCGAAATACTCGACGCCATTGGCTGCGATGCCGACGCCGACCGCGCCGACCCACGCGACACCGGGCCAGCGATTGCGCGCATCGGCGAGCAGGGCTTCGGCCGCGGCGGCGTAGTGGTCGGTGAGATAGAGCCAGCCGAGGGTCGGGTCTGCCGCATGGTCGGGCGCGCCGCGTTGCGCGGCGATCTGCGCGGCGGCGAGCGCGAGCGCGACATGCGCATCGGGATGCGTCGCGTGGGCGTGCAGAAAAAGCTTCATGCCCCGAGTGTGCCGCGCGCGAGAGGCCCTCGCGCCGTCGTTACGACTGCGCGGCTTTCTTGCGCGGCGCTGCGCCGGCCGCCTTGCGTGCGACCTTGGCCGGCATGCCGGCGGCACGCTTGAGCGTCTGGCCGGCGACGTCGACGCCTTGCTTGACCATCGCGCCGGCCATGTTCTTCGCCGCGTCGGTCGCGGTGTCCTTCATCGCGGTAGCCGCGAGCTGGGTGAACTGCTTGGTCAGCGCACCCCACCATTGCATCGGGTCGACCGGCATCGTCCCCGGCTCGGCCCGAGCGCCGCCGGCCTTCGGCTTCTTGCTGCTCTTCGCGGCGGGCTTCGGCGCCGACGGCGCGGCAGCGCTCGCCTCGGCCGTCGACGGCGATGGCGATGCTGACGACGGCATGCGGATCTTCAGCGACTCGCGCAAATCGTCCATCTGCACGTTCATCGTCTTCAAGGTCGACAGCGTCATGCGCTGCACTTCGAGCGCCTGGATCGTCGCGCCGAGCATGCGTGCGTTCTGCTCGAGCCAGAACTGAACGGTACGCAGTTCCTCGATGCGCTTCTCGAGCTCCTCGGGGTTCAAGGTCGGCGCGACCCACTGGCCGATGCTCGGCAGCGCCGAACCGGCGTTCTTCACGAGCCCCTGCAAAAAGTCGAAGCCTGGAACGAGCTTGGTGAAGTTGGGTGCGTCAGCCATGGTGTCTCCTCGTTGTTGGCGGAATTGTGCATTCGCTATGGCTTGAATTCGACGCGCTCGACCTGGTAGCCGCGCTGCGCCATCAGCAGCGGCAGGCCCAGCTTGCCGACCATGTGCAGGCTGCCGACCGCGGCGAAAACGCTCTTGCCGCCCATGTGCAAGGCGTCGATGCGCTCGGCGAGCGCCGGGTTGCGGTCATCGAGCAAGCGGCGCTGAAACGCGCGCTCTTGCGGCGTGTTGCGGCAGTCGCACCATTGCTCGTAGCGGTCGAGCTCGCTGAAGCGGCCGTCGGACCAGGCCTGCGCGATGCGGGTGAGCGACGGCCTCGCCTTGCCGCGGTCGAGCTCGTCGAGCGCCTGCTCGACGATCGCGCGCGTCTCTTCACGCGTGCGGCCTTGCAAGAGCTCGAGCTGCTGCTCGGGCGATTCCAGCGACAGCACGGTCTTGCTCAGACCGTGGCCGAGGCCCGAGATGACGAGATCGATCCCGTACGCCGGGTCCAGCCCGTCGCCGCGCGCCGACATGACGATCAGCGTGGTGGCGAGCATTTCGGGCGACATCGTGCTCGTCAGCTGCTCGGGAAGACAGGCGGCGATCAGCTGTGCATGCAGCCGATCGGCGACCTCGGCCGGCAGCGCATGCTCGGGCCGCGGCACCATGCCGGCGCGCAAGCGCTGCAGGATGTCCGGGTCGAGCAGATCGAGCTCGAGCGCGATCACATCGCTCGCGCGCGCGGCGTTGACGATGGTCGCGCCGGGAAAGATCCAGTCGACGCGGGCGAGATGGATGGTGCCGTACAGATACGACGTGCGGCCGTCCTTGCGAATGCGCCAGAGAAAGCCGCGATCGCGCGCGGTTTTCAGGCCGGCCTGGATCATTTCCGGCGTCAGCGATTGGGCCGATGGCGGGCAATTCGGCGCGGCCTGAGCCAGCGCGCGCGGCGTCGCGCCGAGCAGCGCCAGCGTCAGCGCTGCGGTGATCAGGGCATGGAGGAATGCGAAACGTCGTGTCATGGCTTAGCTTAGCCGCGCAATCGTCTGCTCGATCGCACCGAACACGCTCATCCCGTCGTTGCCTTTCATCTCGATGCGGATCGTGTCGCCGAACTTCATGAACTCGGTCTTCGGCGCGCCCGATTCGATGGTCTCGATCGCGCGCTTCTCGGCGATGCACGAGTAGCCGTGCGACCAGTGCTTGTTGCTGACGGTGCCGCTGCCGACGACGCTGCCGGCGCGCACGTTGCGGGTCTTGGCGATGTGGGCGATCAGCTGGCCGAAGTGGAAGGTCATTTCCGGCCCGGCGTTGCACAGTCCGACCCGCTTGCCGTTCCACGCACTTTCCAGGTTCAGGTGCACGCGGCCCTCTTGCCAGGCCGCGCCGAGCTCGTCGGGCGTGACTGCGACGGGCCCGAACGCAGTGGCGGGCTTGCTCTGGAAAAAGCCGAAGCCTTTCGCGAGCTCGGCCGGGATCAGGTTGCGCAGCGAGACGTCGTTGACGAGCATCAGCAAGCGGATGCTTTCGAGCGCGGCATGCGCCGACGCACCCATCGGCACGTCGCCGGTCACCACTGCGACCTCGGCCTCGAAGTCGATGCCGAACTCCTCCCTCGGCACGACGACGTCGTCGCACGGGCCGAGGAAATCGTCGCTGCCGCCCTGGTACATCAAGGGGTCGGTGTAGAAGCTCTCGGGCATCTCGGCGCCGCGCGCCTTGCGCACCAGCTCGACGTGGTTGATGAACGCCGAGCCGTCGGCCCACTGGTGGGCGCGCGGCAACGGCGCCATGCACTGCTTCGGATCGAAGGCGAATGCGTGGCGCGCCTTGCCCTGGTTCAGCGTCTGCGCGAGGTCTTCGAGCTGCGGTGAAATGAAGTTCCAGTCGTCGAGCACCTGCTGCAATCGCGTCGCGATGCCGGTCGCATAATGGCCCGTGCTCAGATCGCGCGAGACGACGACGAGTTGGCCGTCGCGCGATCCGTCCTTGTAGCTTGCAAGTTTCATGGGTCGGTCGGTGAATCGAGACCCTTCATTGTCGACGCTTGTGCCGCAGCCTTCACTTCATTCGCGCCCGCGCTGGCCCCGCTTGCTCGCGCTGACGGGGTTGGTGATGCTGCTGCACGGCTGGCTGATCGGTGGGCTTGCGCTCGGTGAGGCGCGCGTCGATCCCGCGTTGCCGGCGCCGACCGTGCAGGTACGAACGGTGATGAATGAAGCGCCGGTGCCGCCTGCACCGATTGCTGCGACAGCAGTGCCCACGCCCGCGCCGAAGCCGGTGCGGCGGGTCCAAACGGCGGCGGCTGTCGCGCCGGTTGCGCCTGCACCGACCGCTCTTGCCGAACCGGTGGAGACGAGCGCGAGCGCGATCGACGCCGCCCTCGTGGTTGCCGTCGCCGCATCGAATCCGCCGCCGACGCTGAACCTCGACGTGAGCGACTTGCCGGTCTATCGCACGCAAATGCCGCCGCCCGCGACGCTGCGCTACGACTTGCGGCGCGGCTTCATCAGCGGCAGCGGCGAGCTCATCTGGCGGCTGGCCGGCAAGCACTACGAGCTTCGACTCGAAGGCCGCGCGGCCGGCTTGAATCTGCTGACGCAAACCAGCCAGGGCGAGCTCGACGACGCCGGCATCGCGCCGCAGCGCTACACCGACCAGCGCTTGCGCGGCGGCGTGCAGGCTGCGAACTTTCAGCGCGATCGCGGCAAGATCACCTACTCCGGACCGCGCACCGAATTCCCCTTGCCGGTCGGCGCGCAAGACCGCTTGAGCTGGATGATTCAGCTCGGCGCCGTCGTCAGTGCCGAGCCGCAACGCGCGATCCCCGGCGGCAAGGTGATGTTCTTCGTCAGCGGCGCACGCGGCGACGCCGATGTGTGGACGTTTCGCTATGTGGCTGCCGAATCCGTCGAGACCAACGCTGGCCCGGTGAGCGCTGTCAAATTTACACGGGACCCGCGCAAGGCTTACGACACCTTGGTCGAGGTCTGGCTCGACCCCGCGCGCCACCATGTCCCGGTGCGCGCCAAACTCAGCGCACCGCCCAATGGCGACGCGCTAGAACTGGTGTTGCGCGAGGTATCTCCCCCTTGAGGACGGGGAGAAGCTGGGCAGCGTCGGCTGCTGGCTTGAAATTTGCGTTGTAGGA
The DNA here is from genome assembly GCA_005882155.1 of Betaproteobacteria bacterium. Lineage (GTDB taxonomy): Bacteria > Pseudomonadota > Gammaproteobacteria > Burkholderiales > Burkholderiaceae_C > Albitalea. The sequence goes on along the minus strand of VBCQ01000365.1, from coordinate 3,654 downwards.
CTCAGGTGCCCCGTCAGAGGAGTTCTTGATGCAAATGCTTTACAACTCGGACAGCTACGCCGTCGTCATGTTCGACGTGCCGGCGGACGCCTCCATTGCGGGGAACGACGACACCGTGAACCGCGGCGGCTACGAAATCGTCGACAAGTTCGCCCGCAAGGAAATCTTCATCGAGGGCGCACTCGCCCAGAGCTTCAAGGAAGGCGTCGAGGCGCTGATCGAAACCGAACCCTCCGAAGAAGAGATCGACGAGTACCTCGCTCGATTCGCGTCGTTGATGCACCAGCCCGTCGTGTTGCACTGAGCTGTTCCTCTCGCAGTCGCGCGCGCCCGCCTCGCGCGACTCGTGGCGTCGTTCACGAAAGCCTTTCCCCTGACGACTTGAACCTCTGCGGCCCCTTGCAAAAGGGGCTTGCTGCTTGAGGCTCACTGGGCCAAGATGTTCCGCAGTGTCCCCGTTGTGGAGGCGCACATGGTCAAGAGCTTGAGCGACGCGCGCGTGGTGTTGTCCCCCGGCCTCAAAGAGGCGCCGGTGCTCGACCGCATGTGTTCGCAGTTCGTTCTCACGCTGACCATGCGGCATGTCGGCCGCTTCAATCTGCGGCGCGACTGGAACAGTCTGTTGTCGTTGACGGGTCGTCATCTGGTGTGGCCGGTGACGGTGCTCGCGCGCTTTCGCGAATTCCTCAACGGCCGCTGCCGCGGCAACGAGCAATGGCGCGGCCACGAAGCGCTGAGTCACGAAGTCTTCATGGAGCGCCACGGCGGCTGGCGCGGGCCGTACGAAGAAGCGACGCTGTTCTTCTATGTCGACGAGTACATCAAAGACGCACCGAAGGACTTGCTCGCGGTGCTCGGCGCGACCGCCGATTGGCTCGACAAGAGCCTGAAGAAAGAGTCGACGCTGGTCGAGAAGAACATCGATGCGCTCGCCGGCTTGCTGCAGCTGAATCCGGCCGAGCGCGCGCTGCTGTTGTACGGAACGTTGGCGCGCTACCAACGCGATTTGCGCGGGCTGCTGGTCGAGTTCAAGGTCTCGAATGCGCAGGAAGCGTATGCGGCGATCGCGACGGTGGCCGGCGTCAACGAGACCGAGGTCGCCGAAGCGCTGCGTGCCGGCTCGCGGCTCGAGCGCATCGGCATGGTCGAGAACCTGATCTCCGAGCACAACATCACCGACCTCGCCGACCTGATGAAGGTCAGTGAGCAACTGCCGCCGGTGCTGATGCGCCAGTACGAAGGCCCGTCGGATTTGATGGCGGTGTTCACCCGGCCGGCGACGGTGAGCGAACTCACGCCCGACGATTTTCATTTCGTCGGCGACGATCAGAAGGTGCTGACTGCGATGCTCAAGAGCGCGGTCGCCCACAAGGAGCCCGGCGTCAACGTGCTGCTCTACGGCCCACCCGGCACCGGCAAGACCGAGCTCGCGAAGGTTGCGGCGCAGGCTGCGGGGCTCGAGCTCTACGAAGTCGAATACGCCGATCGCGACGGCAATTCGCTGTCGGGTCGCGACCGCTACCGCTCACTGCAGATCAGCCAAGTCTTTTTGAAGGGTGGCAGCAATGTCGCGCTGCTGTTCGACGAAGTCGAAGACGTGTTCCCGCCAATTTCGACCGACGCCGCGCAGTTGATGGCGCGGCTCGATACCGGGGACGGCGCGCCGACCGGCAGCGTCAGCGGCAAGGCCTGGGTCAACCAGATTCTCGAGACGAATCCGGTGCCGGTGATCTGGGTCACCAATCGCATCGAGCAGATCGACCCGGCGTTTCGCCGCCGCTTTCAGTACCACCTCGAATTGAAGAGCCCGCCTCCGGGTGCACGCGAGGCGCTGGTGACGCGCGCACTGGCCGGTGTGCCGGTGTCCGAAGGCTTCGCTGCGAAGCTCGCTGAGCGCAAGGGCCTGACGCCGGCGCAGGTGCGAACCGCAGTCAAGTTCGCCCGCCTCGCCGGCGAGGCGGGCCATGTCGAGGCGCTGATCGAGCGCCAGATCGGCAATGCCGACAAGGCGCTCGGCAATGCCGGCGGCGAGCGCGGCGCGCGCCGCGTCGTCACCTCATACGACCTTGCGCTGGTGCACACCGAGTCGCGCTTCGAAGTGCCGAAGATCGTCGAGGCGCTGCGCCGCAAGGGCTTCGGCACCTTGTGCTTCTACGGCCCGCCGGGCACCGGCAAGACTGCGCTGGCCGAGCACATCGCGCAGCAGTTGCAGCGGCCGCTGTTGATTCGACAAGCGTCCGACATCGTCAGCAAGTATGTCGGCGAGACCGAGCAGAACATGGCCGCGATGTTCGAAGAGGCCGAGACCGAGCAGGCGGTGCTGCTGCTCGACGAGGCCGACAGCTTCCTGCGCAGCCGCAAGATGGCCGAGCGCAACTACGAGGTCAGCGAAGTCAATGAGATGCTGCAAGGCATGGAGCGCTTCGCCGGCATCTTCATTTGCACGACCAACCTGTTCGACGAGCTCGACGAGGCGGCGCTGCGCCGCTTCACGTTCAAGATCCGCTTCAAGCCGCTGACCGTCGAGCAACGCGAGCGCATGTTCATCGTCGAGGCGCTCGGCGGCGACGCGGCGCTGCTCAGCGACGAGCAGCGCGAGCGGCTGCGCCAGCTCGATTCGCTCTCGCCCGGGGACTTCGCATCCGTCAAGCGCCAGATCGACGTGCTCGGCGAAGCCTTCGAGGCGGACGAATTCCTCTCGCAGCTCGAAGCCGAGCACCGCGTGAAGCCGGAGGTACGGCAGCGTCGCGGCATCGGCTTTTTGCACTGAGAAGCTGTGATTCGTCGCTTCAGGGCGAACCAAAAATACCGATAAGTTTCGAATGACCGCCCTCGCCCTCGCGGCGGTGACGCTCGGCCTCATCGCCGGCCTCATCGCGCTGCGCTTTTTTCCGCGTGCCAAATCGGCGCGCAAGTCGCGCTCGGCGCAGCACGACACCGCGACGCGCGACGCGCTGACCGGGCTGCCGAACCGCCAGCAGTTCGAGGAGCATCTCGCGCGGCTCGTGCAGCGCGCCGATCGGCACCAGCGGCGGCTCGCGCTGCTGTTCATCAACCTCGACGGCTTCAAGCCGATCAACGAAGCGCTCGGCCTCGCCGGCGGCGACGCGATGCTGCGCGTCATCGGCGAACGGATGATGACGCTGGCGCGGCCCGGCGACATTGCGGCTCATGTCGGCGGCGACGAGTTCCTGATGCTGCTCGACGGCAACCCCGGCAAGGCCGAAGCCTCCGACATGGCGCGCCGGCTGCTCGCCGGCCTCGCGCAAAGCTGCGAGATCGGCGGCCGCGACGTCGCGGTGAGCGGCTCGATCGGCATCGCGATGTATCCGGAAGACGGCGCGCTGTCCAAGCTGATGGCGCATGCCGACGCGGCGATGAACGCGTCCAAGCGCACCGGCGGGTCGACCTACTGTTTCTTCGAGCCGCGAATGGTCGAAGGCGCGCGTGAGCAAGTCGAGCTGCTGCGCGACCTGCGCCGCGCGATCGAGCAGGGCGAACTCGAGCTGTACTACCAGCCGAAGATCCACGCGCCGAGCGGCCAGATCACCGGCGTCGAGGCGCTGATGCGCTGGCACCATCCGAAGCGCGGCATGGTCGGGCCGATGGTGTTCATCCCGATCGCAGAGCGCTTCGGGCTGATCGGCGCGTTGG
>VBCQ01000364.1 GCA_005882155.1 Betaproteobacteria bacterium | reverse complement strand
GGGCGAGCGGGTTTGGGTTTCGATACCTCAGCCCGAACGGAGGGTGGCTCATGGCGAGCGGAGGAGGGCGCTGACTCATGTCCCGTCCCTCCGCCGAACAGCGAACGCCACGTCGCTGTAATTGGCGCGCGCGCTGGTGTACATCACCTTGCGCAGCAGCTTGTACGGGATGTCCTTGTCGCCCATGATCGTCACCGCTTTGCCCTGCGCCTTGTTCTCGGCGCGGACCACTTCGCGGGTCGACTGCAGGTCGAGCTCGGCTTTCAGCGGTGCGATCAAATCGCCTTGGCTCGCCATCGCTTCGGTCACCGTCGCGACCCTGCGGCCTTCGACCAGGATGTCGTCGGCGCTGACGACGACGACGATGGTTTCCTTCGGGCTCTTGTCGGCGGTCGACACCGGCAGCTTTACCGCTTTCGGGCTCGCGAGCAGCTCGACGCCCGAGGCGCTCGACAGCAGGAAGAAGATCAGGATCGTGAACACGTCGATCAGCGAGACGAGGTTCATGTCGACCATCGTCTTGTTGCGGTTCTTGCGCTCGGCACGTTTTTGCAATGGAGTGAGCTTCATCGCCAACAGACCCTATTTCTTGACGACCGGCGCATCGCCGATCGAGATGTTGGGGAACAGCTCGGCGCGCACGATACGCGGGCCCTGCGTCGTCATCGTGCCGCGCACCGCGTCCATCACCTGTACGAGCGTGTCGTAAGGCGTGTTCGGCTCGGCGAGCACGGTGGCGTCGATCTTGTCGGGGAAGCGTTGCTTCAACTGCACCATCAGCGCCGACAAGGTCTTCACGTCGTAGCCGCTGCCGCTGTTCGCGATGCGCTGGATCAGCCCGCCCAGACGGTCGCCGACTTCGAGCGCATCCGGCCGGATCACGACCTCGAGCTGCAGGTTGTCGGCCTTCAGCTGCTCGACGCCCGAGTTCTGCGCCGGCAGCGTGAGGTCGAGCACCGCGAGGCGCGTGAACACCGCGGTCGACAGCAGAAACGGCACGAGCACCACGATCAGGTTGATGAACGCGGTGATCTCGAGGTGCGCCGGCTCTTTGCGCAGGCGTCTGACCTTCATGATTACCTCGCTGCCGACGACTCGGCCTTCAGACGCTGAACCAGATTCAGGAAGCTGATCTTCGCGGCCTCGAGCCCGTCGACGATCTCGCTCGTCTTCGCTTGCAGGAAGGCGTGGATCAGCAGGAACGGGATCGCGACCATCAGCGCGAACGCGGTGTTGTTCATTGCGATCGAGATCGACGCCGACAGCAGCTCGGCCTTCTCGGCCGGATTCACCTGCGCGACCGCGGTGAAGCCCTTGATCAGTCCGATGATGGTGCCGAGCAGGCCGACGAGCGTGATCACGTTGGCGAAGGTCGCGATGTAGTGCGTGCGCTTCTCCAGGCGCGGCACGATCTCCATCATTCCTTCTTCCATCGCGGCGTCGAGGTCTTCGCGGCGACCCGGCGTTTGCATCCGCGTCAAGCCGTAGTTGACGATCTTGCCGATGGCCGCGTCGGACTTCAGCGTCACGCCATGGACTTCCTTGAACTGGCTGGCCTGCAGCATCGGCAGCACCTGCTGCCAGACCTTGCGGTTCTCGCTGCGCGCGCGGTTGAGGAAGATGAATCGCTCGATCGCGATCGCCACTCCCAAGGTCATGATCAGCAGGCTGGGGTAGATGAACAACCCGCAATCCTGAAAGAACTTCACGAAGGTACTGAACGCATTCATCTCTCGATCTCCGGTAAAAAACGGCGGTTACTTGGCGGGCTTGGGCGGCTGTATCAGCGCGTCGTACTTCACTTGGCGGCGGAACACATCGCGGTCGACGGGGGCGAGCGCCTCGTCGAGAACGCTGACTACCGGGCGGCCCGACAACTCGCCGGGCAGCGGCTTTTTCCACGGCACGATGTACAAGACTTTCGGCAATTCGCGGTTGCCGATGATCTGCGTGCGGTCGATGTCGGCTCTGTCTTGCGCGAATGCGAATGCATTCAGTGCAGAGGCGCAGAGGACGCAGAGGGTTCGCAGAGGTCTCATCGTGGCTGCTCCTTCGCGCTGAGCATCGCTTGCTGTTGCGGCTTGCGGTTCTTCAAATCGGCGACCCACTTCGTCACGGCCGCATCGCCGCTCGGCGAGAGCGCGAGGTATTGGCCATAGAGCTCGAGCGCGCGCTTGCCGTCGCCGAGGTACAGGTCGTGCAGGATGCCGAGGTTCAGGTACGGCGCGGCGTAGGTCGGCGCGATCGCGATCGCGCGCTCGTACACCTCGCGCGCCTTGGCGAACTGGCCTTGCTGGCGATACGCGATGCCGAGCTAGTTGAGCGACGCGGTCGATGCGGGGTTCGCCTGAACCGTGCGCTCGAGCTGAGCGATCGCGTCGGGCAGCGGGCTCGGCAGCGTGCCTTCGCTGCGCTCCGTCTTGCCGTAGCGCACGGGGCGCAATTCGCTCAGTGCCTTGAAGCTGCGCTGCACCCACGTGTCGTAGATGCCGAGCGCAGCGCGGTGCGCGTTCGCCTCGTGCAGCTCGATCGCCTTCTCCTCGAACGGGAAGGCCTGCTCTTCGAGCATCACGTTGTACTGCTCGAGCTCGGCTTTCGACAGCTTCTTCGGCCGCTGCGACGAAAGCATTGCCTTGCCGAAGTCCTGGTACAGCGCGGCGATGTGGAAGGTCGAGGCGGTGGTGACGTCGGCGACGCCGTAGTCGGTGGCGACGGCGTAGGCCTTCAGCACCTCTTCCATCTTCGCCTTCTTCAACTTCAATTGCTTGGCGAGCGGCTCGATCAGCGGCACCTTGCGATACGCGTCGAACGCCGGCTCGGCCAGCGCCAGTGCCGCTGTCGCGCCGAGGTAGCGGGTGCGGTCGGTTCGTGCTGCGCCGCCGCGCTGGTCGGCCTGGAAGATCTCCTTCATCAACGCGAACTCGCGTGTCGCATTGCCGTCGTCCTTCGCGATGCGGGCGAGCCGGTAGCGCGCTTCGACGGCGCGCTCGAGCGGCTCAGGGTTCTGCTTCAAGTACAGCGTGTAGACGCGCGCGGCCGGCATTCGCGCTGCCGCCTTGTCGTACAGCTCCGCGGCTTGCCACAGAGCTTCGCGCGCGAGCTGCGGGTCCTTCTTCGCGGCCGACAGGCGCTCGAATTCGCCGGCCGCCTTGGCCCATTGCTGCTGCTCGAGGTAGGCCAACGCGAGCTTGCCGGCGATCTCGTCTTGCAACGCATGGTTCGGGTAGCGCTGGCGGAAGTCTTCGAGCGTTCGCGTCGCGCCGTCCCAATCCTTCAAGCCGATCAGCGACGCGGCCGCGTCGTATTGCGCCGTCGCACGCACAGCCGACTGAGGCGCGACCGCAGCGACCCGCGCGAAATGCGCGACGGCATCGCGCGCGTCGCCGGCAGCGCGCGAGCGCTCGCCTTGCTTGTAGACGCTCGCGGCGAGGCGCTCGACGAGATCGTTGCGGCCGGGCTCCTTCTCCGGCGTCAACGCGACGACTTCGCCATACGCGTGCTCGGCGTCCTTGAACGCGCCGGCTTCGAACGCGGTGTGCGCGACGACGGTCCACGCGATGCGCTTGTGCGCGGCTGCGGCGGGAGGATCGAGCGCCAGCACTTGCTTGGCGACCGCCGACGCGCGCTCGCCGTCGTGCAGCGCGTACAGCTTCTCGGCTGCATTGGTCAGCACGGGCCCCGTGCGCGTGTCGGCCGGGAAGGCCGGCGCGAAACGCAATGCACTCTCGACGCCAGCGCGCTGCAGCGTTGCGATGTCGCTCGCAGACGCGCGCTTCTCCTGCGCCGCGTAGCTGAGCAAGGCCGCATAGCCTGCGTCGGCACTCTTCGCATGCGCCGGATACCCGTACGCCGTCTTCTCGTACTCGATCGCGGCTTCGGCGAAGCGGCTGTCTTCGTAGAGCAATTCGGCGAGCAGGAAGTTGTTCTGCGCCGCTTGCGGGTCGGACGGGAACGATGCGATGTAGGCGCGGTACCAGCGCACGGCTTCCTGGTAGTCGGCGCTGCTCTTGCTCTTCTGCGCCACGGCGTGATGGTGGCGTGCGAGCTCGGTCAGGTGGGTCTTCACGAGCGGCTGCGCCTTCTCCCAGCCTTGCGGGTTGGCGCGCCGGAACTCGCTCGCGATGCCGTAGCGCTCGACGTATTCCTTCTTCGCGTTGAGTGCCTGGTTGCCGAAGCCCGCTTGCTGGTAGATCTCGATCACGCGTGCCTGCAGCAGCGGCGCCTGCGCGTGCAACGGGTGCAGCCGCGCGAAGGTGCCGAAGGTGTCGGCGACGTCCTTCGTTCGCTCTTGCTTGATGTAGAGCTCACCGAGCTGCTGGTAGACGCGGAACTCGTAAGAGCGCCGCGCATCGCTGTTGATGTAGGCGGGAACCGACTCCGCGCCTTGCAGGTTCTCGAGGCACAGGCTCGCGACGCGGAAGGTGTCTTCGACCAGCTCGCGGTCGGCGCGGCTCAGGCCTGCGAGGGTGTCGAGGTCGTCGCCGTCGCGATTCGCGACCTTCAGGTCGAGCACGCCGAAGAACGAATGCAGCGCATCGTCGAGCCGGCCTTGCTTGAACACCGACCAGCCGTGCATGTACAGCGATCGCTCGTGGTACGGGTTGGCGCTGTCGCCTTTCAGCACGGTCGCGTAGGCCCGTTCGGCCAACGTATAGTCGCGCGCAGTGAACAGAAGCTCGCCGCGGCGGAAGAAGGCCTCGTCGCGGTAGGCGGTGTTCGGATAGGCCTGCACCAATTGGTCGAGCGTCTTCAGCGCCGTCTCGAGGTCGCCGCCTTGCTCGTACGCGCGAGCGAGCTGGTAGAGCACGCGGTCGTTGCCCGTGTCCTTCGGGTAAGTCTTCAAGAACTCCTGGTAGCGCGTGATCGCAGCGCGATAGTCGGGGCCGTTGCTCGCCGCCGCGCTCGCGCTCTTGTTGTCGGCACTGTCCATCTCGAGGTCGCCGAGTCGCCTCATCGCTTCGGAGCGCTGCTGGGCTCGCGGCGCGGCGTTCAGAAAGTCGCGATACGCGGCGATCGCTTTCTCTTCGCTGCCCGCGATGCCGGCGTCTTTCTCGACGACGATTTGGCGGCTCGCGAGCGTCTTCAAGGTTGGCGCGTCGTCGCGATTCGCCACGCGCTTGCCGGCGCAATGAGCGCGAGGCTAGGGCTTGGCCGCATGGTCCTCGTTCCTTGACAGCGTCGCGCGGTCGTAGAGCTGGGCGACGGCGAAGCGCGCCTGCATCGCGTAGACCGCCAAGCGGTCCTTCTGGCGCTCGAGCTCAGCAACGGCGAGGTCCTGCACGACGCCTTGCTGCTCGCGGCTCAGCGACGCGACACGCGGGATCAGCGCCTGAATGCGCCGATCCAGATCGGGGATGCGCCCGGCGAAGCGCTCGAAGCGCGCCGGCTCGTCGCGTTGCGCTTGCGCGAGCTCGGCGTCGCGCTTGCGCGCCGCGATCAGTTCGTCGTCGGTGGTCTTCAGCGCCTTTTGCGCGTCCCACAAGCGCAGCGGATGCTGCTGCGCGAGTTGCCAGGTCATCGCGCCGGCGATCAAGCGAACGCGCTCGCGCGCGGCGGCGCTGTCGGCATCGTCGGGTGCTGCCGCGAGCGTGGCCTTCACGCGATCCAGCCGCGCGATCAGCTCACGCTGCTTGGCGTCGGCGAAGGCGGTGCCGTCGGCCTGCGATTCGGCATCGACCAGCTCACGCGCGAGCGCATCGCGACGCTGCTGCAACGCATCGATGCCGATGTCGCGCGCTTTCGCGAGCACCTGCGGCAGTCGCTCGGCATAGGCCTGGCGCCGGTTGGCGAGCATGTCGCCGAACACGCCGAGGCTGTCGGCCCAGCCTTGCAGGTTGCGCGACAGGAAGCGCAGGTCGCGGTAGTTCTTGAACGCTTCTTGGAATTCGTGCTGCGCGAGCACCTCGGCGAGATGGCCGGCATGCGGCATCTCGGGCAGAGCATGGATGTTCCAGAACCAACCCATTTCGTCGCCCGGGTTGCGCTCGAGCAGGCCGTCGATCAGCTTGCCGGAGCGGATCGCCGCGATCGATTCGTCGAGCTTCGCGCTCTCGCGCTCGAACAGGCTGATCGCGTCGTTGTAGCGCGCGAGCGACTGGCCGTAGGCGCCGAGCTCGGCGTAAGCGTAGGGCACGGCGATCTTCGCTTCGAGCACCGCCGCATCGCTCGCGTCGCGCGCAGCGAGCTCGGTCCACGGCACCAGCGCCTGCGTCGGCTGCTTCAGCGACGCGGCCGCCCAGCCGAAGCCGAGCAGCGCCTTGTTCGCATGCATGCTGGTGAGCCGCACGCGCTCGAGGTATGCGCGCGCGGCCTCGGGTTGATTGCCTTGCAGCGCGGCGAAGCCCAACGCGACGTTGGCCTTGTCGCGCAAGCTGCGGTACTCCTCACTCGCGGCCGGCGCTTTGCCGAGCTCGTCGAGCAGCGCATTGCCGCGCGCCGCGTCGCCGCTCTTGATCAACGCGACGCCGAGGTTGAAGCGCGCATACATGCCGGCGCCGGCTTTCGCCGTCATGCCGTTGAGCACCGCGGCAGCGCCCGCGTAGTCGGCGCGCGCCATCAGCAGGTTTGCTTTCAGTAAACCGCGCTCTTCGTCGAGGTCGGCAGGAAGATGGTTCTCGATTCGCGCGATCGCCTCTTCGGCCTCGGCCAAGAAGCCGCGCTGGTAGCGAATCTTCGCGAGGTAGAACCACGCGCGGTCGCGCACCGCGGGCGATGCGCCGCGCTCGATCAGCTGCGCAAAGATCTCGCCGGCTTCGCGATGCAGGCCGTACGACAGCAGCATCCCGCCGCGCAGCACCTCGGCCTCGTCGGCATGCTGCGCGACGCGGCCGAAATGCTGCGACACCATCAGGCCGGTCACCGAGCTGAAGTAGTGCTCCTGATAGAACTGGAACAGCGTGTCGCCGTAGTGCGGGGCCTGCACCGGACCGGCAAATGCATTCGTTGCTGCGAGAGCCGCGACCGCAACAATGCGACGAAGCATGCCACCAAGCGGACACCGCGGATCCGGCTTGGCCGGTCCGCTGGTGTCGCCCCCTCGAGGGGGAGCGCCGAAGGCGCTTCGGGGGTGGGTCATTTTCACTGCCACACTTTCACGTCGAACTCCGGCTGCAATTTCCCCGTCGAATCCTTGATGCGCAGCTCGATGTATTTCGGGTCGGTGCCCTTGTCGATCTTGATCGTCGCGCCGCGGCGGTAGTCGCGTTCGTGCGGCCCGCCGCCGGTGAAGAAGGCGACGAGCTGGTGCTCGCCCGCGCGCAGGTTGCCGAGGTACAAGCGCTGCACGCCGCCGCGGTGCAAGGCCTGCACTTCGAGCGGCGTGTAGAGGTAGTTCGCGACGATCTTGTCGTCGAGCTTGACCTGCACCGAGTCGAGCGCGAACAGCTTGCCCACGTCCATCGAGACGAACACGACGACCTGCGTGCTGGCGGGGAAGAGCAGCTCTTCCTCGAGCACCAACAAGTCGCGGTTGAGGCGGATCACGTCGCCCTTCACGTCCTGGATGCGCCCATCGAGGCCCGTCGATGTTGCTGCACTGGCTGCCGGTGCGACGGCCGGCGCGGCGTCAGCGCCCCACGCCGAGCCCATCGTCGCGGCGATCGCGACACCGACTGCCCACACTCTCATGCGTCTCTCGAACATGCTGCCGTCTTTCTAAAAACTCGCCGTCGCATAGACCTGCAGCACATTCGCGCTGAACGCGTACGGGCTGATGGTGCGGCTGTCGGTGAAATCGTGGAACTTGAAGCGAACGAGCTCGTACGACAGGTTCGCCTTGACTTCGTACTTGCCCTGAACGCGGCCGAAGCTGCGCGACAGCTTGGCGCCGAGGCCGACGCTGTTGAAGCTGCTCAGTTGCCGGTTGCGCGAGACATAGGCCGTCTCGGTCAATGCGTTGTCGCTGTAGAACAGCGCGTGCTGCTGGGTGTAGAAGCGAACGAACGCATCGGCGAGCCACGCGTCGCCGAAGTAGCGGCTATAGCCGAACTCGGCGGTGTGCGCCTTGATCGCCCACGTGTCCCAGAAGTAGCGGTACTCGGCGCGCACCGCTGCGCGCGTGGGTCCGTCGCCGATGTCGCCGATCGTTCGCAGCTTGATCGCGCGGCTCGAGCGCGTTCGCGGGTTGCGCTCGGGCACTGCCGCGCCGAACACGCGCGCGACGCGGTAGGGGCTACCGAGGAAGCCGTCGTCGGAAATCGCCTCGACGTTCGCGCTCGCGAGCCAGCGCGGCGTGAGGATCTGCGTCACGCCGAAGCGGTACTGCCAATGCTTGGCGTTGTCGATGAAGCCGTAGCCCTTCTTGCCGACCTTGTCGGTGCCGCGCGTGTAGCCGAGCGTTACCGTCGTCATGCCGCCGAAGACTTCCTGCGACACGTCGATGTTGACGCTGCCGGCGGTGTAGTCGGGTTCCTTGCTGCTCGACGTCGACAAGGTGATCAGCGCGTCGCGCACCGCGTAGTCGACGCCGACATCGACCTGGTCGCGCCGCTCGCGGTAAGGGCTCGCGGTCGTCACGACGTCGATCGACGCGTTGCTGACCATGTCCAGGTAATACGACGCCGACATCGACACGCGATCGGCGAGGCTCTTGCGCACCAGCAGCGCCGGGCCCGAGGCCGTAACGCCGCCGCCGCTGTAGACATGGACCATCGCCTCGGCCTGGTCTTCGGGAAGCGTCACCGCGTCGGCTGCGCCGGCCGCGAGCACGCCGCCGACCAGGCAAGTCAAGCGCAGGCTAGTTGCATCCACAACCGCCTCCTTGCACGCCGGTCGCGCCGCGTGCGCCTTCGCGAACGACGCGAACATGCTCGCGGTGCTTGTCCGACAGCGCGTCGCGCGAGAACTGCATGATCGGGTCGGCGAGCCGCTCGCGCTCATACGGCTTGACCCACGGCTGCGGCGCCGCGCATGCGCCGAGCAGCGACGCAACGACCAGCGAGACCATCAACAGAGCAAGACGCATCTTCATTCTTTCAGCAGGTCGCGGATCTGCTTGTCGTACTGGTCTTCGACGCCGCTTTGGTAGCCGCGGTGGATCGCCCGCACGCGGCCGTCGCGGTCGATCAGCACCGTCGACGGCATCGTGCTGAGCTCGTACAGCCGGCTCACTTTCTTGTCGGTGTCGAGCAGCACCGGGAACTTGAGCCCGAGCTTCGCCGCGACGTCGACCGCATTGCGCTTATCGTCGTCGACGTTGACGCCGAGCAGCACGAAGCCCGACGCGCGGTACTTCTCGTAAAGCCGGTTCAGATGCGGCATCTCCTGCCGGCACGGACCGCACCAGGTGGCCCAGAAATTAATCAGCACGACGCGGCCGCGCTGCTCCTGCAGACGCAGGTTCGGGCCGCCCATCGTGCGCAGCGTGAAGTCGGGCGCAGCGGTGGCCGGTGCGACGGCCCCGCTCTCGAGCGTCGCGCCCATCGCGAGCGCGGCGGCGACAACGAGGCGGGTGAGGTGGAGTCGAAGGTGTCGCATCGTCGTGGCTCAGAAGAAGAAGGTCAGGCCGCCGGTCATCTCGAGGTTCTGCGTGCTCTGGCGCTTGCCGAGCAGGTCGAGCGAGAAGATGTGGTCGCGCATGTCGACTTGCAGCGCGGCGTGATCGTTGAGAAACAGGCGCACGCCGAGGCCGACGTTGACCGTTTGCCGGTGCTGCTGGTTGAAGCTCGTGCTGCCGATGCCGCCGATCAAGTACAACGCGGATGCCTTCGCCCGCTTGCTGCCGATGAACACCTCTCCCGGCAGCACGTTGTAGCCGGCCGAGAGGTTGTAGTACTTCAGCGTCGTCTTCGGCGTCGCGAAGAC
>VBCQ01000363.1 GCA_005882155.1 Betaproteobacteria bacterium | reverse complement strand
GCAGCATCGGTGCGCGCGAGCGCGAAGCGGCCGGCGCGGCGGCGCAACTGCTCGCTCGCCGGCGGCTCGTAGACCCAGCGCCGCAAGCCGTCGTCGTCGACGAGATGCAGCTTCGCGCGCGGGTCTTGCAGCGCCGGCGTGTAGTTGCGCCGGCGCCGCGCCTGGATCGGCAAGTTCACGCGCGGGCCGGGCGGCTCATCGAGGCCGACGCGCCGATCGGCCTCGTCCCACAAATTGACTGGCACCGCACTCATCACGACTCTCCCAGGATCGGCAGCGGCGTCACGTTGTTCGGTCGGCGCGCGGTGATGATGTCGAGCACCGAGTCGAAGTCGGCCTCATCGACCAAGGCCTCGACCCCGGCCTTCATCGCTTCGCGAAAGCTGCTGTGTTCGGTCAGGCGCACAGTCTCCAGCGGCACCAGCCGGCCCGAGCGGATCTGCCGCCGCAGCTCGCGAAAGCCCGACTTGCCGACGCGCCACGGCACCGTCTGCGCGCCCGGTGTCGTGTTGCGCCGCTCATCGCCGGCGGCCACCGCCTCGCCCTCGCCCGGGTCGCTGACGAGGCGGTACTCCGCCTGGTAGTCGTGGTGCCGCCAGTAGCCGGGCAAGGCATGGCCTTCGAGCAGGAAGATCACCGGGTAGATGTCGACGAGCTCGAGGCAGGCGGCGAACAGCAGCGCGAGGTCGATGCAGGTGCCCATGCCGGCGCGGCGGATCGTCGACGGCGTTCGCAGCCGCTGCGAGTCGAGCGGCCGCACGCCTTCGCGGGTGTCGGCGTACGTCGGCGGCGGGTTGATGTAGCCGAGCCGCCATTCGTGCAACAGCGCGGCCCAGATCGCCTCGACCTGCAAGTCGATCTGCTCGAGGCTGTCGGGGTCGTTCGGGTCGGCGCTCTGATAGCCCTCGAAGCCGGCGGTCGGGTCGTCGCGAATCACCCGCACGTAGCGCTGCGCGGCGACGATCGCCGCCTCGACGGCAGGGTCGCGCGGCAGCACGAACGACGGCAGCCATTGGCCGCTTTGCGCGTTGTCGAGCCACTGGTCGACCGGCAACAAGCGCAGCGGATAGGTGTTCTTGTGCACCGGGCTGCCGTCGTGCAGCACCTCGACATACAGACTCGACAGCACCGCCTCGGACACCGAGCGCATCAGGCTTGCGGTCAGCGGAATGCGGATCTTGTCGAGCAGCGGCACGCGCTTGTCGTCGAGCACCAGCGCACTCTCGTAGCGCGCGTCCTCCGAGCCGCAGTGCAGCTCGACCCGCAGATGCACCAGCGGCTGCTGCTGCGGATACAGGTTGTTGTGCAGCTCGAACTCGTCGAACAACGCGCCGCCGTTGTGCAGCACCGAATAGTTGAGCTCCTTCTTCGCCTTGATCCGGCACTCGATCGGTGGCGCGCTGATTCGCGGCGGCACCGCCACCAGCTCGCGCGGCGCCGCGGTGACCAGGGGCGCACGGCCCCACAGCACGACCCCGGTGCCGGGGCCGAGGTCAATCTGCGAGCGCAGCGCCGCCAAGGCCTGCTCGAACGCCGCCGGCAGATTCCAGGTGAGGCGCAGCGTGCTGTAGAAGGTTTCGAAGCAGTACTCGGCGAGCGCGTCGTCGAACGCGTCTTGAAAGCCGAGGGCGGCGAGCGCGCCGTTGGCCAGCAGCAGCGGCGCGATGCGCGCGGCCGAGTTCCACACGTTGAGGCAGACGAGGTAAGGCTCGTGCTTACCTTGCTGGAGTGCGCGGCCGAGGTCGTCGAGCGGCGTCTTGATGTCAGCCGTCAGCGCGCGGCCGAGCTCGTCGGGCGTCGTCACGCGCGCCGCACCGTCTTCGCTGCGCAGCAGCACGCCGTCGAGCGCATGTGCCGGGTTGTCGAGGAACTCTCCCACGGTCGTGCGCTGGTCACCATCCGCCGAGCCGAACCAGACGCGCGAGCGCGCACCGCCGACCTCGCGAATCAGGCGCACGCCCTGGTGGTTGTCGAAGCCAGCGATGTGGACGATCTCCGGCTTGAACACCTGCACGACCTGCGTCAGTTCGCCAAGCGTCGGCGACTTCAGCAGCAGCCAGTTTTCGTTCGCCGCCGGCGCATCGAGGCCGAGGCTGCGCCGCACCAGCGCCGCTTCATCGTCGACGACGTAGGCCGACTCGAGCACGCCGGGCTGGCTCTGCACGAACAGCACGCGCGGGGCCGGCGCTGCGATCGGCTTGGCCTTGCGCGCGAGCACATCGAGGTGGCGCATCACCGTCAGCGCGAGACCGCCGACGCGAAAGCGCCGCGTCGCGCTCGCCAGCACGAATTCCCATGGAAAGATGCGCCCGGCCCAGCCCTCGGCTTCGTGCTCGAACGGCATCTGGATCATCGCGACGCGCGATTCGCCGATTGCCTTCAGTGCGCTGTCGGCCAGGCCGAAGGCATGCATCGTCTCGATCGCCGAGCGCTCATGGCGCGCGACCGCGCGCTCGT
>VBCQ01000362.1:2741-3637 GCA_005882155.1 Betaproteobacteria bacterium | reverse complement strand
TCTTGCGAATGACTTGTCCGAAATTGCCCGATGCCGAAAGGTGGTGGTTGAGGCCGCCGTCGGTGACGAGGAACACCTGGCCGCGCGAGATCTTGCGGTCGATGATGCGGGTCACGTAGATGCCGGCCTCGCCGACCAGGTAGCGCCCGAGCTCGATGACCAGCGACGCGCCCGGCAGCTCGCGGCCCGCGCGCTCGACGAGCCCGGCCAGGTTGGCGCCGATCGGCTCGAGATCGAGCCGCTGCTCGCCGGGGAAATAAGGAATTCCGAAGCCGCCGCCGAGGTTCAGAAATCGCACCGGTGCCGGCGCGCTGTCGGCCAGGCGCAGCGCGAGCTCATACGATTGGCGCTGCGCCTCGCAGATCGATTCGGCGCGCAGATTCTGCGAGCCGGCGAAGAGGTGAAAGCCCTCGAACGCGAGACTCGCCGCGGCGATGTCGCCAAGCAGCGCGGGCATCTGTTCGACGTCGACGCCGAATTGTTTCGCTCCGCCGCCCATCTTCATGCCCGATCCCTTGAGCTCGAAGTCAGGGTTCACGCGGACCGCGACGCGGGCCGCCAGCCCAATGTCTTTCGAAAGGGTCTCGAGCAGGCGAACTTCGCGCGGCGACTCGATGTTGACCAGCACCCGCGACGCCACGGCTTGGCGCAGTTCGGCCTCGGTCTTGCCCGGGCCGGCGAAGCTGATCTCGGCCGGGTCAGCACCGCCATCGAGCGCGATCTTGAGCTCGCCCGCCGAGGCGACGTCGATGCCGTCGACCTGACCCGCCATGAAACACACCAGCGCCGGCATCGGGTTGGCCTTCATCGCGTAGTGCAGCTTGATGCGCGGCGGCAGCGCGCTGCGCAACTGCGCGACCCGCGCGCGTAGCAGCGCCCGGTCGTAGGCGTAGAAC
>VBCQ01000362.1:0-2639 GCA_005882155.1 Betaproteobacteria bacterium | reverse complement strand
GAGGTCGACATTCGTGTGACTGCGTGGGTTAACAGGCCCTAGACGATGTCGTGCTGCTCGACCCAATGCGTGCTGAGACGCTTGCGATCGATTTTGCCGTTCGGGTTGCGCGGCAATGGACCGCGGCGTGGATGAATTCCCGCCGGCACCATGTAGGCCGGCATGCGGGTCTGGCATTCGGCGAGCAGCGCCACGACGTCGAGCTCTGCGCTGTCGCCCGCCGGCGTCGCGATGACCTGGATCGACTGCCCGAGCGTCGAATGGTCGATGCCGAACGCGACGCACTCCCCGACCAGCCGGGTCGCGTAGAGAACTTCCTCGACCTCGGTCGGGCTGACCCGATAGCCCGAGGTCTTGATCATCTCGTCGCGCCGCCCGATGAAGTAGAGAAAGCCTTCATCATCGCGCCGCACCGTGTCGCCGGAGAACACCGCGAACTCGGGCAACTGCAAAGCCGGCGCGCGCGCCGCAACGCCGGCCGGCAGCAGCTTGTAGCGCTCGGCGGTCTTTTCGGCATCGTTCCAATAACCCATCCCGACCAGCGCGCCGCGGTGCACGAGCTCGCCGGGTTCGTCGGCGTCGCACGGGCTGCCGTCTTCGCGCAGCACCAGAATCTCGGCATTGGGAATCGCCTTGCCGATCGAGTCCGGCCGGCGGTCGACCTCCTCGGGCGGCAGGAACGTCGAGCGGAAGGCTTCGGTCAGGCCGTACATGAGGAACGGTTTGGCGGCGGGCACGCGCTGGCGAAGCAGGTTCAGCGTCTCGCGCGGCATGCGGCCACCGGTGTTGGCGAAATAGCGCAGATGCTCGCCGATCTTCGCCGGCCATTCGATCTGCGCGATCTGGATGTACAGCGGCGGCACCGCGGTCAGCCCGGTCACCTTGTCGCGTTCGAGCGCCTTGAGCACATCGCGCGGCAGCAAGTAGTTGAGCAACACGACGCGCGCCCCGGCATGGAATGCCGTCGTCAGCTGACTGAAACCGGCATCGAACGACAGCGGCAGCGCGGCGAGCAGCGTGTCGCCGGGTGCGTTCTCGAGGTACGACGCGACGCTCTTCGCGCCGGCCACCATGTTGCGATGCGACAGCACGACGCCCTTGGGCTTGCCGGTGCTGCCCGAGGTGTAGAGGATGGCCGCCATGTCGGTGTCGATCACGCGGTGCGCGTTGCCCGGTTCGGCATCAAGGACCTCGTTCCATGAAAAAAGGCTCACGTCCGGCAACGGCGAGCCGGGAGCGGCGGCCTCGGTGGTCACCACCGCGCGCAGCGCCGGACAGCTCGCGAGAACCGGCCGCAGCAGCGTCAGTCGCTCGGGGCTCGTGACCAGCACGCGCACGTCGCAATCGCGCAAGATGAACGCGACCTGCTCGGGCTTGAGCAGCGGATTCAGCGGCACGAACACGCCGCCCGCGGCCGGCGCGCCAAAACTTGCGATCACCGTCTCGAAGCGCGTTTCGAGGAAGATCGCGACCCGCTCGGCGCGTTGCAGGCCCATTTGAAGCAGGCCCGAGGCGAAACGGCTCAGCGCGGATTCGAGCTCGGCGTAGCGCATCGACGCCGTGCCATGGACCACCGAGCAGGCGTCGGGAGAACGCTGCGCAGCAACGCGGATCAGCTCATGCAGCAGGGTGGATTCGGGCATACGCGGCGGGGCACGGGCCCGCGATCCGAGGCGAAACGAACGAGCGAAAAGTATGGCATAGCGCCTGCGTGCAACCGCCCCCCTCATTCGAGGTCCATGCGGGTCGGGTCGAGAGCCCGACAGCCTTCTAGAATGCCCTGGGGTATCGATCGAACGGGGAATTCTCGATGAATGTGCAGCAAGAGGTGCTCGGATTGCTGGATGAGGTCCTGAGCTTGAACGGCCGCACGTCGACGTTCGGCCGCAACACGCATCTCCTGGGCGCGATTCCCGAGCTCGACTCGATGGCCGTCGTCTCGCTGATCACCGGCCTCGAAGAGCGCTTCAACATGGCCATCGATGACGACGACATTGACGGCTCGACCTTCGCGACGGTGGGTTCGCTGGTGGATTTCATCAGCGGGAAAATCACCGCCTGATTCAAACGCGGTCAAACGCGGCTTGGCGAGAGGCAGGCGGCCCATGTCGGACTCGGCCAGCCCGGACATTTTCTTTCTGCCGCGAAACGGCGGCCAGCGCCTGTGCATCTACCATGCGGCGCGCGGGCCCTCGGTGCGCGGTGCGCTGGTCTACATCCATCCCTGGGCCGAAGAGATGAACAAGAGCCGCCGCATGGCGGCGCTGCAGTCGCGCGCGCTGGCCGCTGCCGGCTACTCGGTGCTGCAGATCGACTTGAACGGCTGCGGCGACAGCAGCGGCGACTTCGCCGACGCGACGTGGGACAGCTGGCTCGACGACATCGCCGATGCCGCGGATTGGTTGACGCGTCGCACCGATGCGCCGCTGTGGCTGTGGGGACTGCGAGCCGGTTGTCTGCTCGCGTCGCAAGCGGTGGCGCGACTGCCGCAGACTTGCGCTCAGCTCTATTGGCAGCCCGCGACCTCGGGCAAGGTCGTGCTGCAGCAGTTTCTGCGGCTGAAAGTCGCCGGCATGTTGATGGAAGGCGGTGCCAAAGGCGTTCTGAACGAGCTTCGCGCGCGCCTGGCCGACGGTGAA
>VBCQ01000361.1 GCA_005882155.1 Betaproteobacteria bacterium | reverse complement strand
TGCTGCTGTCAATCGCGGCGGCAAGCTAATCGTCAGCAATGGGTCGAGGCTGTGTGAAAACGCTTTGATTGGGTGAAGGTGCTCGCCTAAATTGTGGCAACGCGGCGGAGCGGGCCACAGCATGAAGCGATTCATCGAGGGAGAAGACCGAAGCCAGGTCACCTTGCTGCCAGAGTGTCTCGACGACTACATCGGTGAAGACAACCCAGTGCGCGTCATCGACGCGTTCGTCGACGAGCTCGATCTGCAGACCCTGGGCTTTGAAGGCGCGGAGCCGGCGGCGACAGGGCGGCCGTCCTACCACCCGGCGGTTCTGCTCAAGATCTACGTCTACGGCTACCTCAACCGTATCCAGTCCAGCCGCCGGCTGGAGCGCGAAGCGCAGCGCAATGTCGAGCTGATGTGGCTGACTGGACGGCTCGCCCCTGACTTCAAGACGATCGCCGACTTCCGGCATGACAACGGCAAAGGCATCCGCAACGTGTGTCGGCGTTTCGTCGAGCTGTGCCGCGAGCTCAAGCTGTTCACGCAAGCCGTCGTGGCGGTGGACGGCAGCAAGTTCAAGGCGGTCAACACGCGCGATCGCAACTTCACGCCCGGCAAGATTAAGAAGCGCCAGGAGCAGATCGAGGAAAGCATCAAGCGCTACCTCGACGCGCTGGACACGGCCGACCGCACCCTGCCACCGGCCGAGTTCCAAGCGAAGGCGCAGCATCTGAAGGACAAGCTCAGGACGATGCGCGATCAGATGCGTCGCATGCAGCGCATCGAGCAGCGGTTGAAGGGCGAGCCCGAGGGCCAGCTCTCGCTAACCGACCCAGACGCGCGATCGATGGCCACCAGTGGCAAGGGCTCGGGCATCGTCGGCTACAACGTGCAGGTGGCCGTGGATGCAAAGCACCACCTCATCGTCACGCACGAAGTCACCAACGAAGGCCACGACCGAGCGCAACTCGCTCCAATGACGATCGCTGCGCGCGAAGCGATGGGAAAGAACAAGCTGCAGGCGGTAGCTGACCGTGGGTACTACAGCGGCCCGCAGATCAAGGCCTGCCACGACGCGGGAATTGCGGCGATTCTGCCCAAGTCCATGACCTCCAACGCCAAGGCAGAGGGTCGCTTCGACAAGGGCGACTTCATCTACATCGCCAAGGATGATGAATACCAGTGCCCAGCCGGGCAGCGCGCGATCTACCGGTTCACACGAGAAGAAAACGGGCTGCAGTTGCGTCGCTACTGGAGCAGCGCATGCCCTCAATGCCCGATGAAGGCGCAGTGCACGCCCAGCGACTACAGGCGCATCTCACGCTGGGAGCATGAGGCGGTGCTGGAAGCGGTTCAGCGCCGGCTCGACAAGCACCCCGACGCCATGATGCTGCGCAGGCGAACCGTCGAACACGTCTTCGGAACGCTCAAGCACTGGATGGGTTCGACGCACTTCTTGACGCGCACGCTGCCGAACGTGGGCACGGAGATGAGTCTTCACGTGCTTGCATATAACCTCAAGCGCGTGATCAATATCTTGGGCATCGCCAAAACGATGAAGGCAATTAGGCTGGTGGGCGCGTGAGCGCCTTTGTCATGCTCAATGAGGGCCCGCAGCAGCCTCACCAGAACTTGAGCGTCGCTGCCGTCCAGCGCGACCACTGTGCGTCCTCGAAGGACTGCAGTCGCGAACGGGCCGACTTCCCCGCAATCGTTGTTCGCGCGCTGTTCTCACACAGCCTCGACCCTGAAGAGACATCCGCTTCGCTGACCTCGTTGCCGCAGAGCTGCCGGCCGGGCCGAATACAGGCACCTGCAGGAAGTCCCGCAGCGGAGGGTACACATCGGCAGGCAGCAGACGGAGCGATTGAGGCGCCGAGCACGACTTGAGATTGCGAGATCGGCAGCGGCACCGGGCAGCACGTGGCGCACTTCGCGAAGGCTTTGCCCGCCCTCACTTTCCAGCCCAGCGAGATGGACGTGGAGCGCCACGCTTCCATCGAGGCGTGGGCGGCCGCAGGCAACCTGTCGAACGTCGAGCCGCCCCTCGCCATCGATGTCACGAATGGGCGCCGGCAGGATCCTGCCCGCCGGCCCGTACATGCGCGGCGGCGCGCATACGTCGCAGAGCAATGAAGCTGAACGTGCGCCGGGCGGCACGTGCGCATCGTTTCAGACAGGTACGCCTCGACCTGGCCGCGCAGACTCCGTTGATCCCTCCGAAACCAGTCATCGACCACCGGCTGCAAATGGCCGGAACTACCAAGACGCAGGGCCCGCCGTCGCGCAGCCGGCCAGCGCCAGTGTCGTCGCCAGCAAGAGCATGCGCAGGCGCGCCTGCCAAACAAAGGTTTTCACGTCGTCTCCTCCATTCACGGCGCGGAGGCCATTCGCAAGCGACCCAGTTGCACGTACATCTCGATCACCAGGGCGGGGCCGATTTCGTGGTGGTACTTCTCCAGCACGTCGCGCAGGCGGTTGCGTATGCGTTCGGCGTCGGGCCGCGCGATGACGGTCACCTGCATGCCACGCTGCTTCAGCTCGGCCAGCGCGCGCTCGTTGCTGTCGCGGCTCAGGCGGCGCTCGAAGTCGCGCGACTCGCCGGCCGCGCGCTGCAGGGCCGTCTGCTGCGCGGCGTCCAGCGCGTCCCAGGCCTTCTTGCCGACGAGCAGCACATGCGCCGAGTACACATGGCGCGACAGCGTCAGGTAGCGCTGCACTTCGTAGAAGCGACTGGCCACGATGGTGGGCAGCGGGTTCTCCTGGCCGTCCACGCGCTGCTCGCGCAGCGCGTCGTAAACCTGCGGGAAGGGCATCGGCACGGCATCGAAGCCGAGCTTGCGAAAGCTCTCGACGAGCATCGGGTTCTGCATGGTGCGCATGCGCACGCCGGCGAAGTCGGCTACACCGAGCAAGGGCCGTCGCGAGTTGGTGAGGTGGCGAAAGCCGTTCTCCCAGTACGCCAGGCCGAGCAGCTGGTGGGCCGGCAGGCGCGACAGGAGCTGCTTGCCCCAGGATCCGTCGAGCACCGCGTCGGCCTCGGTCTCGCTGAAGAAGGTGAACGGGTAGTTGATCGCGGAGAAGCCGGGTTCCAGGCCGGCCAGCGTGGCGCTGTCGGGGCAGCTCATTTCCAGCGTGCCGGCCCGCAAGGCACCGACCATGCTCAGGTCGTTGCCGAGCTGGCCGCCGGCATGCAGCTCGATCGCGAGGCTGCCCCCGCTGTAGCGGGCGACGCGTTCGGCGAAGTCCTGCACCGCCTGGCCTTGCACCGACGCGGCGGGGAGCCCGATGCCCAGGCGCAGCACGCGGGGGCCGGCGGCCGCGATGCCGCACGACGCCGCGAGGCACAGCGCGGCGGCCAGGCGAAACCAAGGCGATGTCTGCATGGGATGTCTCCTGGGTCGACGCGGGCGCACGGAGAAGCGCGTCGGCGCCGCCCGCGAGCGCCGACACCCAACCCGGACCCCGGGGCTATTTCTTCGCGCGCAGCTTGTCCAGGTCGGCCTGCGCTTCCTTCCACAGGTCGGGGCCGATGTTGGCAGCGATGCCGGCGTTCACCTGGGTGAGCTTGTCGCGCATGCGTGCCGTCTCGGTAGGCGGCAGCTCGTTGACCTGCATGCCCTTGGCCTTGAGCTCGGCCAAGGCCTTGGCGGCTTCGTCGCGCGTGTCCTTGCGCTCGAAGTCGCGGCTGGCCTGGGCGGCATCGGTGAGCACCTTCTGCTCGTCCTTCGACAGCCCGTCCCACCACTTCTTGCTCACCAGCACGATCCACGGGCTGTAGACGTGGTTGGTCACGCTCACGTACTTCTGCACTTCGTAGAACTTGCTCGACAGGATGGTGTTGAACGGGTTCTCCTGGCCGTCGACCGTTCCCGTCTCGAGCGCGCTGAACAGCTCCGAGAAGGGCAGCGGGATGGCATTTGCGCCGAGCGTCTTGAAGCTGTCGAGGTAGACGATGTTCTGCATCACGCGCAGCTTGATGCCGCCGAGGTCTTCGAGCTTGTTGACGGGGCGCTTGCTGTTGGTCAGGTTGCGAAAACCGTTCTCCCAGTAGACCAGGCCCACCAGGCCCTTCTCGGGCAGCTTGTCGATCACCTTCTGGCCCACCGGGCCGTCGAGCACCGCGTCGGCCTCCTTCGTGTTGTTGAACAGGAAGGGCGTGTCCCACAGCGCCATTTCCTTGCTGATGCCCACCAGCGTGGCGGTCGAGCCGACCATCATCTCCTGCGCGCCGCCGATCAGCGCCTGCTGCATCTGCACGTCGGAGCCGAGCGCGGCGGCGCCGATGGCGCGCACCTTCATCTTGCCGCCCGAGGCCTTCTCGACCTGCTCGGCGAAGACCTTGACCGCGCGGCCCTGGTTGCTCTGCTCGTTCAGGCCGTAGCCGAAGCGGATCAGGTGCGGCTTGATGTCGGCCGCCGCGGCGGCCAGCGGGTCGGCCAGCGCGGCGGCGGCGCAGGCGGCGATGAAAGTGCGACGAAAAATGTTCACGGCAGACTCCTCGAAAGTGGAACGAAACAGATCAGCGCATCCACGCGACGGGCGCGGTGACGAGCGGCGGAAAGACAACGAACAGGACCAGGATCAGCAGGTACACGACGAGGAAGGGGTTCACGCCCTTGACCACGTTGTGCATCGACAGGCGCCCCACGCCTGCCACCACGTTGAGCACGGTGCCCACCGGCGGCGTGATCAGCCCGATCGCGCCGTTGAGCACGAACATCAGGCCGAAGTACACCGGGTCGATGCCGGCTTTCACGGCGATCGGCAGCATCACCGGCGCGAAGATCAGGATGGTGGGCGTGAGGTCGAGCGCGGTGCCGATGACCACCAGCACGATCATCATCACCGCCATCAGCAGTCGCGGCTGGCTCACCAGCGGACCGAGCCAGCCGGTGAGCACGCTCGGCAGATCGGCCAACGTGATCATGTAGCTCGCCACCTGCGCGCCAGCGCACAGGAACATCACGATCGCGGTGGTGCGCGCGGCACGCACCAGCACGTGCTGGATCTCGGCCAGCTTCATCTCGCGGTGCACCGTGAGCGCGACCACCAGCGCATAGAAGGCCGCGACCACCGCCGCTTCGGTCGGCGTGAAGATGCCGGTCTTCATGCCGCCGATGATGATCACCGGCATCAGCATGGCCCAGAAGGCCTTGGCAGTGGCGCGCAGCCGCTCGCGCAGCGGCAGCGGCTCGCCCGCGGGCAGCTCGATGCGGCGCAGCACCCATTTCCACGCGACGATCAGGCCCGCGCCCATGATGAGCCCGGGCACGATGCCCGAGACGAAGAGCGCCGAGATCGAGGTGTTGGTCGTGACGCCGTAGATCACGAAGGGCATCGACGGCGGGATGATCGGCGCGATGATGCCGCCCGAAGCGAGCAGGCCCGCCGAGGTGTTCATCGGGTAGCCCTGCCGGCGCATCATCGGCAGCAAGATGGTCGCGAGTGCGGCGGTGTCGGCGAGTGCCGAGCCGCTCATGCTCGCCATCAGCACCGCCGCGCCGATGGCCACGTAGCCCAGGCCGCCGCGGATGTGGCCGACCCAGGCCTGCGCCATGTCGATGATCCGGCGGCTGATGCCGCCCGAATTCATCAGCTCGCCGGCGAGGATGAAGAAGGGCACGGCCAGCAGCGGAAAGCTGTCGACGCCGGCCACCAGGTTCTGCGCCAGCAGTTGCGTGTCCCAGAAGCCCAGCACGTAGGCCATGCCCGCGCCGGTGAGCACGAGCGCGAGCGCCATGTTCATGCCGATGCCCATGAGCACCAGCATGCCGGCTGAGAAAACAACGAACGCCAACCCCTCGGGACTCATGCTCATCACTCCACTTCCGTCCCGTGGCCCAGGTCCAACGGTTCGTTCTTGATCAATTCGACGATCACCATCACGCCGATCGCGACGGCGCTCAGGAAGGCCGGCAGCGGCAGCAGCGCGGCCGGATAGGCCAGCACCACCGAGCGGCTGCCCATGCCCACGATCACCTGCTGCCACGCGCCCCACGCCACCATCACGCAGGCCAGCAGCACCAGCAGGCGGATCAGCAGCGTCATCAGCGCGAAGGCGCGTGGGCGCTTCTGCAGCAGGCCGACCAGGCTGGTGAAGGCCATGTGCTCGCCGGCGGGGTAGGCCGCGGTGGCGCCGAGGAAAACCATCCACACGAACAGCAGCCGCGACAGCTCCTCGCTCGCGGCCACGCCGCTGCCGAAGCCGTAGCGCAGCACCACGTTGATGAAGACCGCCACGGCCATCACGCCGAGGCAGATGGCCATCGCCAGATTGGCCGCGCGCTGGAAACGCCCGACGGAAGCTTCGCCGTTCATGCGGCCACCTCCCCCTTCGTCATCCCGGCGAACGCCGGGATCCATCGTGGCTGGGCGCAGCCGAGGAACTTCATGACGTCTCCTTCGCGTGCAGCCAGGCCATCGCGCTGGCGCACAGGTGATCG
>VBCQ01000073.1 GCA_005882155.1 Betaproteobacteria bacterium | reverse complement strand
TCGCCCTACCCGGCGGACTCGGTACCTTCGAGGAGTTGTTCGAGGTTTGGACCTGGCGCCAGCTCGGCTACCACGACAAGCCGTTGGGATTGCTGAACATCGACGGCTACTACGATGCCTTGCTCGAATTCATCGACAAGACGATGACCAGCGGCTTCGTCGCGCAGGCGCAGCGCGATCTGCTGGAGGTCGGCACGAACGCAAGCGAATTGCTACAACGCCTCGGCAGTCTGGCCGAGCGTGCGGGCGCGCCGGACGACTACCGGCACATCTAAAGCATCAAACAGCGTCTTCGTTGATCTCGCCGGTACGAATGCGAACGACCTGCTCGATCGCCGTCACGAAGATCTTGCCGTCGCCGATCTTGCCGGTCTTGGCGGCCTTGACGATCGCTTCGATCGAACGGTCCAGGTCGGCATCCTTCACGACGACCTCGACCTTCACCTTCGGCAGGAAGTCGACCACGTACTCGGCACCGCGGTACAGCTCGGTGTGGCCCTTCTGGCGACCGAAGCCTTTGACTTCGGTGACGGTGAGCCCGGTGACGCCGACCTCGGCGAGCGCCTCGCGAACCTCTTCGAGCTTGAACGGTTTGACGATGGCAGTGATCTGCTTCTTGGGGCGCCTCGGCAGTGGTTTGCGCGTAGTTTAAGCGCGGAATTTCGACGTGATGGGATAGCGCCAGTCCCTGCCGAACGCGCGATGGGTGATGCGTATGCCCACCGGTGCCTGTCGCCGCTTGTATTCGTTGATCTTGATGAGACGCGTGACGCGCTCGACATCGGCCGCATCGAAACCCGCGGCGATGATGTCGTCGATGCTTTGATCGTCTTCCATGTAGCGCTGCAGGATGCCGTCGAGCTGTTCGTATTCCGGCAGGCTGTCCTGGTCGGTTTGGTCGAGGCGCAATTCGGCCGACGGCGGCCGCGTGATGATGCGCGGCGGAATGATCTCGCCCTTGCCGCCGTTCCACTGCCGGTTCTTCCAGTTGGCGAGGCGGTAGACGAGCGTCTTGGACACGTCCTTGATCACCGCGAAACCCCCCGCCATGTCGCCGTAAAGCGTGCAATAGCCGGTCGCCATTTCGCTCTTGTTGCCGGTGGTCAGAACGATCGCGCCATGCTTGTTCGACAAGGCCATCAGCAAGGTACCGCGAACGCGCGCCTGGATGTTTTCTTCGGTCGTGTCTTCCTTCAGGCCGGCAAACTCTTCGGCCAGACTCCGCTTGAAGGCATCGAACATCGGCGCGATCGAGATCTCGTCGTAGCGCACGCCCAGGCGCTGTGCCATGTCACGTGCATCGATCCACGAAATGTCGGCCGTGTAGGGTGACGGCATCATCACCGTGCGCACCTTGTCGGCCCCGAGCGCATCGACGGCGATCGCCAGCACCAGCGCCGAGTCGATGCCGCCGCTCAATCCGATGATTGCGCCGGGAAAACCGTTCTTGGCAATGTAGTCGCGCACGCCAGTGACCAGCGCCGCCCACGCCTGAGCCTCGAACTCCGGCACCGGCGCGATCGGTCCGCTGACCGCGGAGGCCGACACATCGACGAGAGTCAGCGCATCCTCGAACAGCGGCGCGCGAGCGGCGACGCGGCCCGCCGCATCGAGTGCAAACGAGGCGCCGTCGAACACCACCTCGTCCTGCCCGCCGGTGAGGTGCACGAACAGCAACGGCAGCCCGACATCGCGCACGCAGGCTTGCATGCGGTCTTCGCGCTCGCTGAGCTTGCCGAGATGAAACGGCGACGCGTTGATGACGCACAGCACGTCGGCACCGGCCGCCTTCGCGGCGCGCGGTGGCTCGTCGAACCATGCGTCTTCGCAGATGTTGATGCCGAACTTGAGTCCGTCGACGTCGAACACGACTGGACCTTGTCCGGCGTCGCGGCCGGACGCGAAGTAGCGTCGCTCGTCGAACACCTGGTAGTTCGGCAGCTCGCGCTTGCAATAGGTCGCGCTGACGCGACCGCCCGTCAACACCGAGGCCGCGTTGAAGCGGCGCTGCACGGTCACCGACTTCGACCTAACATCACCGCGTTCACCAAACTGATGCGGATGTCCCACCACCACATGCAAGCCGGCGAGATCGGCCAGCGCTTCGGCGCAATCGACGAGCGCCTGCGCACACCCCTGCATGAAGGCCGGTCGCATCAGAAGGTCTTCCGGCGGGTAGCCGCACAAGCTCAGCTCCGGCGTGAGCACGACGCGCGCGCCTTCCGCGTGCGCGCGACGGGCGCAGTCGATGATTTTTTTTGCGTTGCCGTCCAGATCGCCCACTGTGGCATTGATCTGCGCGAGGGCGACTTTCACCGTTGAGTTCGAAGGCATATGCGTGACAAGACAGGCTCGAACAATTATGTCTGCGGCCGGCGCTTCGCGCCTTAACTTCGCAAAGCGAAGTGAGTCTTCGACGAAATGAACAGCAATTTTGTCATTCGGGTCCTCGACCATCCTGCCGCGATCGACGCTGCGTGCTGGAATGCATTGCTCGATTCGCAAGCCAGCGCGATTCCGTTCATGCGCCATGAGTATCTCGTGGCGCTGCACGACTCGGGCAGCGCCACGGCCGACACCGGCTGGCTCGCGCAGTACCTCGTCATCGAGCGCGGCAACGATCTCGTCGCGGCGTGTCCGCTCTATCTGAAGGACCATTCGTACGGCGAATACGTGTTCGATTGGGCCTGGGCCGACGCCTACCATCGTCACGGCTTGCGCTACTACCCGCGACTTGTCGACTCGGTGCCCTTCACGCCGGTGCCCGGGCCGCGCTTGCTGGCGCGTGACGCAGCCGGCCGTGAGACCTTGCTGCATGCGATGTCGCAGATCGCGCGCGACGCCAAGCTCTCATCGGCCCACGTGCTGTTCCTCGACGACGCGGACCGCGCCGCTGCGCAACAAGCCGGCTGGCTGCTGCGCAGCGCGGTCCAGTTTCATTGGACCAATCGCGACGACGCGCCGTATTCCGACTTCGCTGAGTTTCTGGCGAGCCTGCATCGAGACAAGCGCAAAAAGATCCAGCAGGAACGGCGGCGCGTGGACGACGCGGGGATCCGCTTCACGTCTCACCAGGGCGCGGACATCAGCGAGCGCGACTGGGACTTCTTCTATCGCTGCTACACCCTCACCTACCGCGCCCACCATTCCACGCCCTACTTGACGCGCGACTTCTTCGCCCGCATGGCGGCGACGATGGCGGACAACTGGCTGCTCTTCATCGCTTGGAAAAACGGAGCGCGCGTCGCGGCGTCGCTGATTGGCATCGACACGGCGCGCGGCGCCGCATTCGGCCGCTACTGGGGCGCCATCGAGTACGTGCCGTGTCTGCATTTCGACGCCTGCTACTACCAGCCACTCGCCTGGTGCATCGCGCAGCGGATGCGCCGCTTCGAGGGTGGCGCGCAAGGCGAGCACAAGATGTCGCGCGGGTTGATGCCGGTGCAGACCTGGTCGGCGCATTGGCTCGCCCACCCGCAGTTCGCGCAAGCCGTGGCTGACTTTCTCGAGCGCGAGGGTGCCGGCGTCGCGAGCTACATCGACGAGCTGAACGAGCGCCGGCCGTTCAAGCGAACGTGAGCGGGCGCACTACTTGAAGTCGCCGGCGAACGCCGAGATGAACTGATCCGGCTTCACGTACTTGCGCAAGGCCGCGTTGACTTGTGCAAGCGTCAGGCTCGCCAGCGCGGCATCGACCTTCGCCGAGATCACAAAAGTGCGATCCAGGTAGAGGTTGCGCGCCCACTGCGCGGCGATCGACGCATCCTGCGCACGGCCGAGTCGGCGGAAATTCAGCAAGCCGCGCTGACCTTCCGCGAGCTCTTGCGCGCTGAAGCCTTCTTTCAGCGCGCGCTCGATCTCGGCCTTGAATGCCGCCTCGACCTTGCTCAAATTCTGTGGCGCAAAGATCGCGCTTCCCCGCCATTCGGAATGTGCTTCGACGCTGCTCCAGCGGACCTGGCTGCGGACGTCATACGACAGCCCCTCGGCGTCGCGAATGCGCTTCCACAAGCGCGAGCTGCCGCCGCCGCCGAGCAGATGATTCGCCATCATCAACGCGGGATAGTCGGTGTCGTTGTCCGATAGCGGGACACCGAGCTCGGCGATCATCGTCGCGTTCTGGTTGTCGGGCGCGGCGAGCACCGCGCGCTCCGGCTTGATCGGCAGCAGCGGCTGCGGGACGCGCGTATACGGCGCGACGCTCTGCCACTCGCCGAACGCCGATTGCAGCGCCTGCCGCAGCGCGGCCACATCGACGTCGCCGACCGCGGCGAACTCGGCGCGGGTGGCACCGTAGAAGCGGGTGTGAAAGGCGCGCACCTGATCGATGGTGACAGCGTTCACTTCAGCGACCATCTCGTCGAAGCTTCGGCCATAGCGCACGTCGCCGCGCGGATAGGGGTTGCTCATGCGGGCCAGCGCATTCGCGGCCACCGATTCGGGCTGCTTGCGCTGCTGCGCGATGGCGGCGAGCGCCTGACGCTTCACTTCGTCGAGCGCCTCCGGCGGGAACGCCGGGTTACGCAGCATGTCGCCGACCAACGCGATCGCGGCTGGCAGATGTTCGCGGCGCGACACCAGGCCGATGCTGATCTCGCCGATTCCGTCGTTGACGCTCAACTCGGTCTTCAGCTGATCGAGCCGGTCCTGCAGCTGCTCGCGGCTCAGCGTCTTCGTGCCCTTGTCGAGCAAGGCAGCGACGCTGTCCGGCACCTCGCCTTGACCGAACAAGGATTTCTCATCGCCATAGTGCAGCGTCAGCGTCGCGTGCACGGCGCCGCCGCGCGTGCTTTTCGGCAGCACCGCGACCTTCACGCCACCGATGGCGAAGCGTTGCGTACGGCGGTCGATATTGGCCGGTGTCGCCTCGAAGACCTCGGTCACTGCTGCGGCGGCCTGTGGCTTGAACTCCTTCAATTGCGCTGCCACGTCGACCTTCTTCGGCTCCGGCGGGCGCTGCGGCTTGTCGCTTGGCACGTAGACGCCCAGCGTGCGGTTGTCGCTCAGCAGGTATTGCTGGCTCACCCGTTGCAGATCGGCGAGCTTCACGTCGCGAACGCGGTCGCGAATCAGGAAGAACAGGCGCCAGTCGCCTTGCGCGACCGACTCGCTGAGTGCAACGCCGACAGTCTCGGGGTTGGTGAAGGCCTGTTCCCAGCTCTTCAGCCATTTGGCCTTTGCGCGCTGCAATTCTTCTTCGGTGATCGGCTCGCGCAGCGTCGACTCGAGCGTCGATAGCAGCTCGCTGCGCGCACGATCGATGTCCTGCGACGGCGCGAGCTGAGCGCCGAAGATCATGAACCCGGGCTCGGCCATGCCTTCCGAAAATGCGAAGGTCCCCGCAGCGAGTTGCTTCTCGGTCAGGCGCTTATGCAGTCGCCCCGACGGCGTGTCGCCCATCACCAGCGCGATCAGCTCGATCGACGCGTAATCAGGATCGGCAGCCGGCGGAATGTGGTAGCCGGCGAAGAGGATCGGCACGCCGCCGACGCGCCGCAACGTGACGCTGCGCTCGCCATCCTGCGCCGGGTCGAGCGTATAGAACTCCGGCAGCTTACGCGTGGGCTTCTTGATCTTGCCGAACGAGCGCGCCACTTCCGTGAGCACCACCGCCGGATCGAATTTGCCGGAGACGACCAGCGTCGCATTGTCCGGCTGGTAGTACATGCGGTAGAAGGCCTGTAGTCGTGGGATGTCGACGTTCTCGACATCCGAGCGCGCGCCGATCGTGTCCTTGCCGTAGTTGTGCCAATCGAACATCACCGCGAGCGTCTTCTTGTAGAGCGTGCGCTCGGCGCTGTTCTCGCCGCTCTCCATCTCGTTGCGAACGACCGTCATCTCGGTGTCGAGATCTTTTCGCGCAATGAAGCTGTTGACGAGAGCGTCAGCAAGCCAACCGATGTACCAGTCGAGGTTCTCCTTGTCGGCCGAGAAGCTTGCGGTGTAGTTGGTGCGGTCGAAGCTCGTGCTGCCGTTGGCCCTCAGCCCGCGCTTCTCGAACTCGGCCCAGACGTTGCGATGCGCCGGCGTGCCCTTGAACATCATGTGCTCGAGCAGATGCGCCATGCCGGTCTCGCCGTAGTCCTCCTGCCGCGAGCCGACATGCACGGTCAGGTTGACCGTCGTCGTCGGCTTCGAGTCATCCGGAATCAGCAGAACTTGCAGGCCGTTGGCGAGACGGTACTCGGCGATGCCTTCGACCGAGCGGACCGCAGTGACGCCGGCCGGCGTCGCTTGCGCGTGGACCGTGAGGCACAGTGCCAGTGCCCACGCAAGAAGAAAAAAGCGAGCGAGTCGATGAGGCATGGCATGCGGGGATGAAGCGACGCCGCAGTGTAGGGCCGCCTCACTCCCCCATGCCGGCCGTGGCTACTTCGTCTTCGCGTAAGCGGCAATGCCGGCCACGATCTCGGCCTTCGCGGCATCCGGCCCCTTCCAGCCCTTGACCTTCACCCACTTGCCGGGCTCGAGGTCTTTGTAGTGCTCGAAGAAATGCGTGATGGCGTTCAAGCGCATCGGGTTGATGTCTTCGGGCTTTTGCCAGTGCGTATAGATCGGCAGGATCTTGTCGATCGGCACGGCGAGCAGCTTGGCGTCGCCGCCGGCCTCGTCGTCCATCATCAGCACGCCGATGGGCCGGCAGGTGACGACGACGCTCGGCGTCAGCGGGAACGGCGTGATCACCAGCACGTCCACGGGGTCGCCGTCGTCGGACAGGGTCTGCGGAACATAGCCGTAGTTGCATGGGTAATGCATTGCGGTCGTCATGAACCGGTCGACGAACATCGCCCCGGTCTCTTTGTCAACCTCGTACTTGATCGGGTCCGCATTCATCGGGATCTCGATGATCACGTTGAACTGCTCGGGTGCGTGGGCGCCGGGGGTCACGTTGTGCAGACTCATGCTGTTCTCTGGTTTTCGGGAAAACCCGAATTTTACCGATGGGACTTGCGGCGTCCTGACTCGAAACCGTGCCGCATGTCACCGGTGGAAAACACCATGAGGCCTTCGTTGCCTTGTCACCGGGCTTCCCGTAGCATGCGTCGCTGATTCAGCGCCGCCCGGGCCACCGGCTTTCACTGGCGCGATTGCATTCCCACCAATTCGAACCGATGAGGAGATTTCGTTGATTGCAACCCAATGGGCGCTGTATTTCGCGCTGGCATGCGGCTTGGCCGCCGTCATTTACGGCTTCGTGCAACGAAGCTGGATCCTGCGCCACAGCGCCGGGACCGAGCGCATGCAAGAGATCGCCAGCGCCATCCAGCAAGGCGCCGCGGCCTATTTGGCGCGGCAATACCGCACGATTGCGATGGTCGGTGTGGTGCTCGCAATACTGATTGCCGTTTTTCTCGATAGCACGACGGCGGTCGGGTTCGTATTGGGCGCAGTCCTCTCGGGTGCCTGCGGCTTCATCGGAATGAATGTGTCGGTGCGCGCCAACGTGCGCACCGCCCAGGCCGCGACGCAAGGCATCGCACCGGCGCTCGACGTGGCGTTCAAGGGCGGCGCGATCACCGGCATGCTGGTCGTCGGCCTCGGCCTGCTCGGCGTGACGATCTTCTTTCTCTTCATCACCGGCAACGGCAACCTGACGCCGGTCAATGACCTGTCGAAAACGCTCAAGCCGCTGCTCGGCTTCGCGTTCGGCGCGTCGCTGATCTCGATCTTCGCGCGACTCGGCGGCGGCATCTTCACCAAGGGCGCCGACGTCGGCGCCGACCTCGTCGGCAAGGTCGAAGCCGGCATTCCGGAAGACGACCCGCGCAACCCGGCGGTGATTGCCGACAACGTCGGCGACAACGTCGGCGATTGCGCCGGCATGGCCGCCGACCTGTTCGAAACCTATGCGGTCACCTTGATCGCGACGATGGCGCTGGGTGCGCTGCTGATCGCGAAAGCGCCGATCGAAGCGGTCGTCTACCCGCTCGTGCTCGGCGGCTTCTCGATCATCGCGTCGATCATCGGTTGCGGCGCGGTCAAGGCATCGCCCGGCATGAAGAACGTGATGCCTGCGCTGTACCGCGGATTGATCGTCGCCGGCGTCATCTCGCTGATCGGCTTCTTCGGAATCACCAAGCTCCTGATGCCCGACAACGCGATCTTCGAAAGCGGAACGCAGCTGCGGCTCTTCGGCTCGTGCATCGTTGGTCTCGTGCTGACCGCCGCGATGGTGTGGATCACCGAGTACTACACCGGCACCGACTACAAGCCGGTGCAGCATGTCGCGCAAGCTTCGACCACCGGTCACGGCACCAACATCATCGCGGGCCTCGGCGTGTCGATGCGCTCGACCGCATGGCCGGTGATCTTCGTCTGCATCGCGATCTGGGTCTCGTTCAACCTCGGGGGCCTGTATGGCATCGCGATCGCGGCGACCTCGATGCTGAGCATGGCCGGCATCATCGTCGCGCTCGACGCCTACGGCCCGATCACCGACAACGCTGGCGGCATCGCCGAGATGGCCAACCTGCCCGACAGCGTTCGCGACATCACCGACCCGCTCGACGCTGTGGGCAACACGACCAAGGCGGTGACCAAGGGCTACGCGATCGGCTCCGCCGGCCTCGCTGCGCTGGTGCTGTTCGCCGACTACACGCATGCGCTCGAGTCGCGCGGCATG
Source organism: Betaproteobacteria bacterium (assembly GCA_005882155.1). Taxonomy (GTDB): domain Bacteria; phylum Pseudomonadota; class Gammaproteobacteria; order Burkholderiales; family Burkholderiaceae_C; genus Albitalea. The sequence continues at coordinate 4,622 of VBCQ01000073.1, read as the reverse complement.
AACATCAGCTTCGACTTGTCAAACCACAAGGTGATCGTGGGCCTGTTCATCGGCGGATTGGTTCCCTACCTGTTCGGTGCGATGGCGATGGAGGCGGTCGGTCGTGCAGCCGGCGCGGTCGTCGAAGAAGTGCGCCGCCAGTTCCGCGACATCAAGGGCATCATGGAAGGCACCGGCAAGCCCGAATACGGCCGCGCCGTCGACATGCTGACGGCAGCGGCGATCAAAGAGATGGTCATCCCCAGCCTGTTGCCGGTCGTGGTGCCGATCGTTGTCGGCATGCTGCTCGGGCCGGCCGCGCTCGGCGGCATGCTGATGGGCACCATCGTCACCGGCTTGTTCGTCGCGATCTCGATGTGCACCGGCGGCGGCGCCTGGGACAACGCGAAGAAGTACATCGAAGACGGCCACCACGGCGGCAAGGGCTCCGACGCGCACAAGGCCGCTGTGACCGGCTACACCGTCGGCGATCCGTACAAGGACACGGCCGGCCCGGCGGTGAATCCGCTGATCAAGATCATCAACATCGTCGCGTTGCTGATCGTGCCGCTGTTGCCAATCCCGGCGGCATCGGGCGGCGTGACGACGCACGTGCAACCGGCGGCGATGACGGCGTCGGCATCGGCCGCTGCACCGACTGCGTCGGCCCCGATAGCAGCACCGTCGGCTGCAGCACCGACCGCGAGCGCGGCCAAGTAAGGTCTCGCCCGACGCGACGCAGAGCCCGCTTCGGCGGGCTCTTTCGCTTGGCAGCTCGCAAGCGGAACCTCGCCGAAGGCATGTCGTCGAATCGAGGTGCCCCGATGACGCAGCTCCAATGCGCAAGGACAAATCGCTGCAGATGCTTCGACAGGCCGCGGCCGGCTGTCGCGAGTGTCCGCTCGGATTTCACGCGACGCAGACCGTGTGGGGCGAAGGACCGATCGGCGCGCGATTGATGCTCGTCGGCGAGCAGCCGGGTGACCAGGAGGATCGGCAGGGTCGACCCTTCGTCGGGCCTGCAGGCCAGCTGCTCGATCGCGCCTTCGAGGCACTCGGCTGGCCGCGCGACAAGCTGTACATCACCAATGCGGTCAAGCATTTCAAGTTAGAAGTTCGCGGCAAGCGGCGTATGCACAAGACACCGGCGCAGCGCGAAGCGGCGGCGTGTTTGCACTGGCTCGAAAGCGAGATCGAGCAGATCGATCCGTCGGCCATCGTGGCGCTGGGATCGACCGCCGCGAGGTCGCTGATGGGCCGCCCGGTTGCCGTGATGGCGCAACGCGGTCAGTGGCTCGAGCGCGAAGACGGCCGCCGCGTGCTGATCACCTTGCACCCGTCGGCGCTGCTGCGCCTGGTGGCCGACCGGGAAGAGGCTTACGAGCAGTGGCTCGCCGACTTGCGCCATGCGTCGGCTGTCGCGCGCAAGTCGACCGATCCAGAATGACGAAAGGGTCAGCAGGCACCGCCACTGCTGCACTGAGGCCTTGTGGCACGTCGGTTGCCCCGTCATTCGTACTTAGTGCGACATGGAGGTTTACTCATGCAAACGCCCGCAAACATTGCCAGGCATCCGATTCACCCGATGCTGGTGACCATTCCCATTGGTCTCTGGGTCTGCTCGCTGGTGTGCGACTTCGTTCGAGCAAGCGGCAGCGGCAACCCCAACTGGGCCGTCGTGGCGCTCTACACGATGGTCGGAGGCATTGCCGGTGCGCTGGTGGCTGCCATCCCCGGGTTCATCGACATGCTGTCGCTGCAGGGCGGCCTCAAGCGCATTGCGCTGACCCACATGGCCATCAACTTGACCGTGGTTGCGCTCTACGCCGTCAACGTGTGGATGCGCACGCAAGGCCGCGAACCGAACACAACGCTATGGCTGTCCGTCCTCACCATCGCACTGCTGCTGGTTTCCGGCTGGCTCGGCGGCAAGATGGTCTATGTCCACGGCGTCGCGGTGGAGAATCCGCCCGAGCCGGCACCCGCCAAGACCGAACACCGGGCGGGTGTGTAGGTAGTCGACTGCTCGCGGCGGAAACCGCGGGGTAGAGGCTACAGGCAAATGTAAAAAGGTTTGGCAGTCGCTCCGTCAGCGGCAGACAAAAGAAAACGGGTTAGCTGCTTTCGCTGCTAACCCGTTGATTCATTGGTCGGGGTGGCGGGATTCGAACTCGCGACCCCTTGCACCCCATGCAAGTGCGCTACCAGGCTGCGCTACACCCCGACGAGCGGTGGATTATAGGTTGAATCGGTTGAGCCTCAGACCGTGAGCAGGCCGCGGATCGAGATCAGCTCTTCGCGCATCTGCAGCATCGAGACTTCGTCGGTGCCGTGGCCGTTCGCCGCCACAGCGACCTTGATCGCAGCCTCTTCGACCGCCTCGACCATGTCCTCCGGCGGCCCGCCGTCGTGACCGTTCTCCGACGCAACTTCGCCGCGCTGATGCGCCTCGGACAGGCGATTACGCGCTCCGCTGATCGTGAAGCCCTGCTCGTACAACAGCTCACGAATCCGGCGGATCAGCAGCACCTCATGGTGCTGGTAGTAGCGCCGGTTGCCACGCCGTTTCATGGGTTTGAGTTGGGTGAACTCCTGTTCCCAATAGCGCAGCACATACGGCTTCACGCCGCACAAATCGCTCACCTCACCGATGGTGAAGTAGCGTTTGGCAGGGATGGCGGGAAGCGCTTTCTCCATTGAAATCAATAAGATCAGGAGAGAAAGCTAGACTTTACTCGAACTCTTCTCCGGACGGTATGTCGCCTTGCACGACGCCTTTGAGTTTGTGGCTCGCATGAAACGTCACCACATTGCGCGCCTTGATTGGAATGGCCTCGCCAGTGCGCGGATTACGTCCCGGCCGCGGCGCTTTACGCCGAATATTGAAGTTGCCGAAGCCCGACATCTTGACGTCGGCGCCCGACACCAGGGTGGCATGGATAATGTCGAAGAGGGCTTCGACCATGTCCTTGGACTCGCGCTTGTTCAGGCCGAGCCGCTCGAACAACAACTCGGCGAGCTCAGCCTTGGTCAAGGTCGGCGTCTCCAGGGTCGGCAGCATGACACGCGAGGAACTGTCCTTGTCGGCGGTGGCCATCTCGTTACCCCCTCAGCCGAACGTCGAGTCGCGCAGACAGACTGGCCAGCACTTCGGCGACCACAGCGTCGATTCGTTCGTCGGTCAGCGTGTTCTCGTCGTCGAGCAACTCGAGTCGGACCGTCATGCTTCGCTCCCCCGGGCCGATGTCGCCGCTCGGCGCTTGCGGTTTGTAGATATCGTAAAGCTGGGCCGAGCGAACCAGTGAAGTCGATGTCGCACGGATGGCCTGCATCAAGGCCTCGTGCGTCACCGAGTCCTTGCCGACCAGCGAGAGGTCGCGCCACGCCGATTGCTGGCGCTGGATCGGCGCGAACTGCGGAACATCGCGCGCCAGCACGGCTTGCAAGTCGAGCTCGAACACGATCGGTGCAACCGGAAGGTCGTAGCCTTGGCGCCAACGCGGATGCAATTCGCCAATCACGCCGACCGGTGTGCCGTCGACCTCGATGCGTGCGCAGCGGCCGGGATGCAGCGCGGCATTCGCATCGGCGATGAAGGCGACGCTGCGAGGCGCAAACAAGGCTTCGACATCGCCTTTCGCATCGAAGAAATCGGCAGCTCGCTCCTTCGCGCCCCATTGCATCGCGTCGGCACTGCCGTAGGCGAGACCCGCCAGGCGCATCGGCTGATGGATGCCACCGACCGTCAACTCACCATCAGCGACGCCGGCGTCGCGCATGAACACGCGGCCGATCTCGAAAACGCGCACGCGCGCCGCCTTGCGTGCGAGGTTGTAGCGCAAGACGTTGATGAGGCTGCCGATCAAGCCGGATCGCATCACCGCCAACGGGCTCGCGATCGGGTTCAACACGCGAATCGGGTCGGTGTTGCCGGCGAGCTCTCGCTCCGAGCGCTCTTCGACGAAGCTGAAGTTGATCGTCTCGACATAGTCGAGCGCGGCCATGCGCTGCCGCAGCGCGTGGGAGCTGCGCAGCGATTCGCTGCGCACCCTCGGCACGATAGTCGCGACCGGTGCCGTGTCCGGCAGGCTGTTGTAGCCGAGGACGCGGATCACCTCTTCGATCAAGTCTTCCTCGATCTGCAGGTCGAAGCGCCAGCTCGGCGGCGTGACACTGAGCACCCCGTCGCTCTCGCTGAAGTCGAGGCCGAGTCGGCGCATCACACCGGCGCATTGCGCCTGCGTGAGCGGCATGCCGATCACCTTGGACGCGCGATCTACGCGCAGCGTGACCGGCTTGCGTTGCGGCAACGCGATGACTTGGTCACCCATCGGCCCGGCATCGCCGCCGCAGATGTCGATAATGAGCTGGGTGATGCGCTCGACATGCTCGACTGTCAGAGCGGGGTCGACGCCGCGCTCGAAGCGGTGCCCGGCGTCGGTCGTGAAGTTGTAGCGCCGCGATCGTCCCGCCACCGCTTCGGGCCACCAGAACGCCGCCTCGACGTAGACGTTTTTCGTCTCGTCGGAGACGGCCGTCGCATCGCCGCCCATGATGCCGGCGAGCGACTCTACCGCCTCATCGTCGGCAATCACGCCGACCTGCTCGTCGACCTCGATGGTGTTGCCGTTGAGCAGCTTGAG
>VBCQ01000360.1 GCA_005882155.1 Betaproteobacteria bacterium | reverse complement strand
ACGATCAGCGCGCTGCCGGCGATCGTCGAGGCGGTCGGCTCGCGCATCGAGGTCTGGATGGACGGCGGCATCCGCTCCGGGCAAGACGTGTTGAAGGCGGTCGCGCTCGGCGCGCGCGGCACGCTCGTCGGCCGCGCATTTCTGTACGGCCTCGGCGCGATGGGTGAAGCCGGCGTCACCAAGAGCCTGCAGATCATTCGCAACGAGCTCGATCTGACGATGGCGTTCTGCGGGCGGACCAGCATCGTCGACGTCGATCGCGACATCCTGCTGCCCGGCACCTACCCCACCGCGCCGGGCAAGGCCGCCAGGTAAGCCTGCAGCGAGTCGATCGCGTAGCGCACCTTTGCCGGTTGCGCGTCACGCTGCGGGGTCACGGCCCAAGCGGTCAGCGCCGGCACACGCCACGCCGGCAGCACATTGACGAGGCGGCCGGCGTCGAGGTCGTCGGCAACATCGGCGCGCACCATCAGCGACAGACCGAGCCCGGCCAAGCACATCTGCTGCAAGGCGTACTGGTTGTTGCAGTGGATGCGGCCTTCGACACGCACGGTCTGCGTCATCGCCGCCGGGCCGACGAAGTCTAAGCTGCGCGTGATACCGGACATGCCGGGCGTGGCGAACAGCAGCCAGTCGTGGCGCACCAGGTCGGCCGCAGTGGCCGGCGAGCCGCGGCGGCGCAGGTAGGCCGGCGCGGCGCACACCAGCCGCTCAAACTCGCACAGCTTGCGCGCGACCCAGCTCGAGTCGCCGAGCTGGCCGAAGCGCAGCGCGAGGTCGATTCGCTCTTCGATGAGATCGATCAGTTGGTCGTCGACCTGCAGCCGCAAGGTGACTCCCGGGTGGGCGTTGAGCAAGCCGGCCAGCGCCTGCGCGACGTGCCGTGCAAAGCCGACCGGCGCTGACACGCGCAGCTCGCCGGTGGGTGCATCGCGCACCTGCGCGAGCTGCTGTTGCGCCTCGCGCGCGGCCGCCACCATCGCGGCACAACCCTCGTAGAAGCGCTCGCCGGCGGCCGTCAGCGTGAGCTTGCGGGTCGAGCGGTGCAGCAAGGTCACGCCGCTGTCGCGTTCGAGCTGGCGCACCTGCTGGCTCACCGCCGAAGTGCTCATCGCGAGCGCGCGCGCGGCAGCGCTCATTGAGCGCTGGTCGACGACCATCGCGAAGACCGCCATGCGTCTCATTGGATCCATTGTGAAGCTCTGCTTGACAGTGTTGTTCGATTCGGGCGGCTAGTGTCGTCATTGTGAAGCTCCTATCGTTGCGGCATCGTTCTTCACAAAGGATTCCTCATGCAGATCGCCCTCATCGGCGCCACCGGTTTCGTCGGTTCCAAGGTCCTCGCCGAAGCGTTGACGCGCGGCCACCAGGTGACGGCACTGGTCCGCACACCGGCCGCGCTGAGTACGCGGGCGGGCCTGGACGCCGCCGCAATCGACGTCAACGATGCCGCCGCCGTCGCCCGCGCGGTCGCCGGTCACGACGCCGTCGTCAGCGCCTTCAATGCGCCGCGCGGCAACCCGGACTTCGCGGCGCTGTACCTGAAGGCGGTGCGCGCCATCATCGACGGCGTCAAGCGCTCAGGCGTCAAGCGCGTGCTGTTGGTCGGCGGCGCCGGCAGCCTGTACGTGGCGCCCGGCATGCAGCTGGTCGATACGCCGCAGTTCCCGGCCGAGTACCGGACCGAGGCCCAGGCCGCGCGCGCCGCGCTGAACCTGATTAGCGACGAGAGCCGGCTCGACTGGAGCTTCATCTCGCCCGCCCCGATCCTCGCGCCGGGGCAGCGCACCGGCCAGTTCCGCCTGGGCGGCGACGAGGTGCTGATGAACGGCGACAAACCGGGCAACATCTCGGTCGAAGATCTGGCCGTGGCCATCGTCGACGAGCTCGAAATGCCGCGCCACCTGCAGCGTCGCTTCACTTTGGCGTACTGATCCGCTACACCAGCGCGAAAAAGTTGGCGTCCTCGTTTCGGGGGGCTTCACCAAAGCTGACGCGAAGCTTACAGTTGAGGCATCCGCATTGGAGTCCCGCGATGACCCTCGACCAGTTTCATGCGCTGAAGACCTGGCACACGACCCACGGCGATCATCCGTTCGAGAAGAACCTCTGGGAGTTCGTCCTCACGCTGTGGTTGAGCGGCTGGGTCGGCTTGGCGGCGACGACGCTGCTGGCGATTCCAGCGGCGCAGTTGCTGTGCCTCGCGCTGCTGTTCCTGCCACGGGCTTACGTGGGCTTCCGCACCTGGCTGCATCGCGCCGGGCGGCTGCGCTGCGACTGGATCGTCGCGCTCGGCTAGGGTCTCGATCCAAGCGCGAGCCGCCGTGCTCCATCTCCTCGAGGCACGCCAGCACCGCGGCGCGCACGAGGTCTTCGTCGACCGGCTGGCGAAAGCGAAACCGCAGGTGGCGCAGGCTCTTGCCGGTGCCTTCAAGCTCGGGAAAGCGATCGATCAGCAGGGCGCCGTTGAACACCTGCAAATTGCCGTGATCCTTGTGCATCACGATCGCAAGCGCATGGGTGCCTTCGCGGGTGAACATCAGGTTGCCCCACTTGATCGACATCGCGAGCGTCGGTGCGGCAGCAACGATGATCTCGCGCAGTGTCCGCGCGAGGTCTTGCTGCTCCGGCCGCAGCATGTCGAACCACGCGTCGACCAGAGGCCCTGAGCGGAGGATCGTTCGCATCGCGGGTGGCTCGTCGCGTCAGAGCTGACGCGCCTCGAAGGTGTCGCATTGCGCGACGCTGCCGGTTTGCAGGCCGCGCTTGAACCACGCCACGCGCTGTGCGCTGCTGCCGTGGGTGAAACTCTCTGGGACCACCACGCCCTGCGAGCGGCGCTGCAGCGCGTCGTCGCCGATCTGCGTGGCCGCATTCAAGGCCTCTTCGACATCGCCCTGCTCGAGGACCTGGCGTGCGCTCTGCGCGTCGTGCGCCCACACGCCGGCAAAGCAATCGGCCTGCAGCTCGACACGCACGCTCATCGCGTTTTGCTGCGCTGCCGAGGCACGCGCGCTCAAGCTCTCGATCCGATCGGTGATGCCCATCAGCTTCTGCACATGGTGTCCGACTTCGTGGGCGATCACATAGGCCTGGGCGAAATCGCCCGGCGCGCCGAGCCGCGTTCGCATCACTTCGTAAAAGCCGAGGTCGATGTAGACCTTCTCGTCGCGCGGGCAATAGAAGGGCCCCATCGCCGCCTGGCCACGGCCACATGCGGTCACTTCGGTGCCGCGATACAGGCGCAGCTTCGGCTCGCGATAGGTCTTGCCGGCACGCTGGAACTGCGCGCGCCAGACGTCTTCGGTGTCAGCGAGCACCACCGAAACGAAGCGCGCCATCTGGTCGTCCGCCGGCGGCTTGTGCGCCGGTGCTTGCTGCGTGATGGGGGCCTGGCCACCCCCGCTCATCAATCCGAGAATCGTCAGCGGGTTGACGCCGAAGAGCCAGCCCGCGACCAGCGCGACCGCCACCGAGCCGAGTCCAATGCTGCCGCCGCCGAGGCGGAACCCGCCGCCACCGCCGCTGTCGCGGGCGTCTTCGACGTTCTCGCTCTCGCGATTGCCTTGCCACCTCATCGCGCACTCCTTGCAGAGCTTGCGACCATCCTAGCGCCCGCCGGATGCCACCCCGCGCGTCGTGGTGAAAGGCCTCGACCGCTCAGGTCTTCGGCAGCGTCACTCCGCGCTGGCCCTGGTACTTGCCGCCGCGGTCCTTGTAGCTCGTTTCGCAGACCTCGTCGCTCTCGAAGAACAGCACTTGCGCGCAGCCTTCGCCAGCGTAGATCTTGGCCGGCAGCGGCGTCGTGTTGCTGAACTCCAGCGTCACGTAGCCTTCCCACTCGGGCTCGAACGGCGTGACGTTGACGATGATGCCGCAGCGCGCATAGGTGCTCTTGCCGAGGCAGATCGTCAGCACGTTGCGCGGAATTCGAAAGTACTCGACGGTGCGGGCGAGCGCGAAGCTGTTGGGCGGGATGATGCAGACATCGGAATTCATGTCGACGAAGCTGCGCTCGTCGAAGGCCTTCGGGTCGACCACCGTGCTGTAAATGTTAGTGAACACCTTGAACTCGGGGGCGCAGCGAATGTCGTAGCCATAACTGCTCGTTCCATAGCTGACGATGCGGTGGCCATCGGCCGCGTGGCGCACTTGGCCGGGCTCGAAAGGCTCGATCATTCCGTGCTGCTCGGCCATGCGGCGGATCCACTTGTCGCTCTTGATGCTCATGCTTGCGCCCGTCTCAAAGTTGCCGCATTCTAGGGAATGCCGCCGATCAACATCGACGCGCGATGTGCCAAAGTTCGGTCATTGAGTTTCACCATTAACGTCAGGGAGTCCGCCATGCGCCGCGCGCTTGACCTTCTCAGTCAATACGCCGAGTACCACCGCGACCGGCGCAACATCGTGACCCATTTCGTCGGCGTGCCGATGATCGTTTTCGCCGTCAGCGTGCTGCTGACCCGGCCCAGTTTCACAGTCGGCTCGCTCGTGCTCACGCCGGCCTGGATCGCCTTCGGGCTGAGCACTCTGTGGTACTTGTCGCGCGGCAACCTCGTGCTCGGAGCATCGGTCAGCGCCGCGGTCGGCGTGCTCACCCTGCTTGCGCATCAAGTGGCAGGCGGCAGCGTCGCCAATTGGCTGACTTGGGGTATCGGCTTCTTCGCGCTCGGCTGGGTGATCCAGTTCCTCGGTCACTGGTACGAAGGCAAGAAGCCGGCGTTCGTCGACGACATGGTCGGCTTGCTGGTCGGCCCGATGTTCGTCACCGCCGAAGCGATGTTCGCGCTCGGCTGGAACAAGCCACTGCTCGCCGAGATCGAGCGCCGCGTCGGGCCGACGCACATTCGAGACATGGCCCACCCCGCTTGATCAGCGCGCCGGCTCCGGCTGCGCATCGAAGCGCTCGAAGCCGCAATAGCAGATGAAGTGCCGGTTCGTCGCCCGGCCGAACAGGCACAGCCCGAGCTTGCTCGCGACCTCGTAGCCCATCTGCGTGATGCCGCTGCGCGAGACGATGATCGGCACGCCCATCTGCGCCGACTTGATGACCATCTCGCTGGTCAGCCGCCCCGTCGTGTAGAAGATCTTGTCGCCACCGCCCATCGCTTCGAGCCACATCCAACCGGCGATCGTGTCGATGGCGTTGTGCCGGCCGACGTCTTCGATGAACATCAGCAGCTCGTCCTGGCGAAAGAGAGCACAGCCGTGCACCGAGCCGGCCGACTTGTAGGTGCTCTCCTGCAGCCGCATGGCGTTCAGCAGCCCGTAGAGCGTGGCCTGGCTCAAGCGGGCCGACGGCTCGCGCGAGCTCGGTAATTCGATCGTGTCGAGCTCGTTCATCAGGTCGCCGAACACAGTGCCTTGGCCGCAACCGCTGGTGACGACGCGCTTGGCGGTCTTCTCGTCGAAGCGCTCGATACCGGCGCGCGTCTTCACCGCGGCGGCTTCGACATCCCAGTCGACGGTGACCGAGTCGATGTCGCTGACCGAATCGACGAGACGCTGGTTGCGCAGATAGCCGAGCACCAGCAGCTCGGGTGCGGCGCCCAGCGTCATCAGCGTGACGAGCTCGCGGTTGTCGACGAACACCGTCAACGGCCGCTCGGCGGGAATCGTGATCTCGCGCTGCGCGCCGTACTCGTCGAGCACGCTCACGGACTGAGTCAGCGGCGCGCGGGCTTGGGTCAGGCGCGGCAGCAGCGCAGCAGTGGTGGATGGAGGCAGAGCGAGGTCCTGCGGCCTATTTCGACTTGCCGCTCGGTGGCTTGGCCGCGGTGCCGGCCGGCGAATGCGCGCCCGAGGCTTCGACCGGCTTGCCGGCCGCCGACGCCGCCGCGCCGAACGGGCCGGGGTCGGTGCACGGCGGTGTCGGTGCCGCGGGCTTCGTCTCGGTGCCGGCCGCTTTCGCCGTCTTTCGATACGAGTCGGCCACGCGGTCCATCGAGCGGCACAGCTGGAACGCTGCGACCTTGTCGCTCCACGCGGTCTTGGCCGCCGCCTCGCTCGCCTTGGCCTGCGCCTCGGGCGACGCCGCGGGCAGCTTGGCGTGGGCGAGCGGCAGCATCAGCAAGCCGGTGAGCACGGACGTAGCGAGCAGCTTCATCGTCATGTCTTTCTCGTGGGTTCGATTCAAGGCCGAACGGCGTGCGGTGCCGGCTGCGGCTCGACGGTGCGCTGGGCCGGGATCTTGCCGGCCTGAATGTCGTCGAGCCACATCGCATGGTGCTCGCGCGCCCAGCCCTCGTCGACATAGCCGTCGCGCATCGCCCGGTAGGCGCCGCGCATGCCGAAAGTGCCGAGGTAAATGTGCAGCAGGAACATCGCCATCATCAGCACCGCCGCGACCGCGTGCACCATGTGGGCCACCTGCATGTCGGGCCGCAAATAGTCGAGGCCGGGAATCACCTTGTCCATCACCAGGCCCGACGAAACGATGACGACGCCGAGCAGCAGTACGCCGCCCCAGAAGATGATTTTCTCGCCGGCATTGAAGCGATGCGATGGCACTTCATTCCCGTTGATCGCGCCGCCCATATGGCGCAGCCAGGCCCAGTCGCCGCGGCGCGGAAACTCGTCGCGCACGAAGGTGAAGAACACCACCACCAGCGACACCGCGAACAGCGGCCCGACGAAGTTGTGCGCCGTCTTCAGCGCGTAGGTGAGCCAACCGAACAAGGCGCTGCCGATGACCGGCAGCAGAAAGAACTTGCCGAACGCCATCACGATGCCCGACACCGCGAGCACGCAAAACGCGACCGCGTTGCTCCAGTGCGCGGCGCGCTCGAAGTAGGTGAAGCGCTCGATCGCACCGCCGCTGTTCGGCTCGTGCCCGAGCGGCCCTTTGCGCCAGTGGAACAGCAGCAGCGCCAAGGTGACGATGACGAGCAGCGCGCCGCCGTACGGGAGGATCCACTGGTTGCGAACCTGCCGCCATGCCTCGCCGGCGTTCGTCATCCGCGAGCCGGGGTATTGGACGAAGGGCTGGATCAATACGCCCTTCTCGGCACCGGGCAAGCTGCTGATGCCGGGCTTGTCGCCCGAGTTGCGCACACCGCGCCAGAACGGCGCGTTGTTGCCGGGCTGGGTCTTGGCGCGTTGCGCGTTGTTTTCATTCGGAAGCGGCTCCGGCGGCGCAACGAAGCCGGCCGGCGGTCCGACCTTGGCGCTCGGCGCCGACGCTGCCGCATCGGCGGCCTGCGCTGCGCCGGAGAATGTCAACGCCGCGGCGATGGCCAGCAGCGCATTTCGAATCAGGCCGTGCATGCCGTCTCCTTCAGGCCATCGCGCAGTCATTTGACCTTGTTGTATTCGTTCTGCGACTGGTTGCGGGTGTGGATCTGGTTCTCCCAGCTCGTGCGGTCCCCCGGGTTCCAGCCGGCCGCCGTGTAAGCGGCGTTCTCGCTGCCCTGCCACGACTTCGCGTCGGCCTTCTTCGGGCTGTTGACGGTCTGGACCCGCTCGCCGCAAGCGGCGAGGCTCAAGGCGATGGCCAGTACGCTGAACGCGACCGCGTCGCGCCTCATGACTTGGTCGTCCCGCTCGGCTTGCCGTAGGCGGTACCCCAGCCCCACACTGCGCTGCCCTTGCCGCGGTTGAGCACGCGGGTGCGGAAGATGTCGGCCACCACGTCGCCGTCGCCGCCGAGCAGCGCCTTCGTCGAGCACATCTCGGCGCAGGCCGGGAGCTTGCCTTCGGCGAGCCGGTTGCGGCCGTACTTCTCGAACTCGGCTTCGCTGCCGTTGGCCTCGGGGCCGCCGGCGCAGAAGGTGCACTTGTCCATCTTGCCGCGCAAGCCGAAGTTGCCGTTGGTCGGGAACTGCGGCGCGCCGAACGGGCAGGCGTAGCTGCAGTAGCCGCAGCCGATGCAGACATCCTTGTCGTGCAGCACCACGCCTTCGTCGGTGCGGTAGAAGCAGTCGACCGGGCACACCGCCATGCAAGGCGCGTCGCTGCAGTGCATGCAGGCGACCGAGATGCTCTTCTCGCCCGGCACGCCGTCGTTGAGCGTGACGACGCGGCGGCGGTTCACGCCCCACGGCACGTCGTGCTCGGCCTTGCAAGCCGTAACGCAGCCGTTGCATTCGATGCAGCGCTCGGCGTCGCAGATGAATTTCATTCTTGCCATGTCAGCTCCTTGGAACCCACGGATCGCACACCTCCAATCCCGTTCGGGCTGAGCCTGTCGAAGCCTTGCACCGTCGGTGCGGGCACTTCGACAAGCTCAGTGCGAACGGGGTGGGGTTGCTCATGTTCGTCTCGCATCACGCCGTCTTCTCGATCTGGCAGAGCGTCGTCTTCGTCTCCTGCATCATCGTCACGCTGTCGTAGCCGTAGGTCGTCGCGGTGTTGATCGCCTCGCCGCGGATCACCGGGTACGCGCCTTCGGGGTAGTAAGGCTTCAGGTCGACGCCCTGCCAGCGACCCGAGTAGTGGAACGGCAGGAACACCGTCTCGCGATTGACACGCTCGGTGACGAGTGCCTTGACGTTGATCTTGGCGCCGGTCGGCGTCTTCACCCACACCATCTCGCCGTCGCGGATGCCGCGGTCGTTCGCGGTCGCCGGATTGATCTCGACGAACATGTCCTGCTGCAGCTCGGCGAGCCACGGATTCGAGCGCGTTTCCTCGCCGCCGCCTTCGAATTCGACGAGCCGCCCCGAGGTCATGATCAGCGGGTACTGCTTGCCGATGTCGCGGTTCTTCTGCTGCACGCTCTTGTACAGCGTGGGCAGGCGCCAGAACGACTTCTTGTCGTCGTGCGTCGGGTACTTGTCGATCAGCTCGGGCCGGTTCGAGTACAGCGGCTCGCGGTGTTGCGGGATCGGGTCGGGGAAGTTCCACACCACAGCGCGCGCCTTCGCGTTGCCGAAGGGGTGGCAGCCGTGGTTCTTCATCACGACGCGGATGATGCCGCCCGACGAATCAGTCTTCCAGTTCTTGCCTTCGGCGGCCTTCTTCTCGTCGTCGGTGAGCTCGTCCCACCAGCCGAGCTTCTTCAAGAGGATGTGGTCGAACTCAGGGTAGCCGGTCGTGATGTCGGCGCCCTTGGAATACGAGCCGTCTTCGGCGAGCAGGTTCACGCCCTCGCGCTCGACACCGAAGTTCGCGCGGAAGTTGCCGCCGCCGTCCATCACATGTTTGGACGTGTCGTACAGATTCGGCGAGCCCGGGTGGTGCATCTCGGGTGTGCCGTAGCACGGCCACGGCAGGCCGAAGTAGTCGCCGTCGAGCTTGTAGCCGGTCTCCTTGTCGATGCCGCCCTTGGCCTTCAGCGTCTTCACGTCGAAGACGTTCATGTTGCGCATGTGCGCCTTCAGCCGCTCCGGGCTCTGGCCGGTGTAGCCGATGGTCCAGCAGCTCTTGTTGATCTCGCGCAGGATCGACTCGATCTCGGGCTCCGGCATGCCCGACTTGCCGGGCACCATCTTGTAGTTCTTGACCAGCTCCTTGTCGAAGCCGAGCTTCTGCGCGAGCTGGTACATGATCATCTGGTCGCTGCGCGATTCGAACAGCGGCTCGATGACCTTCTCGCGCCATTGCAGCGAACGGTTCGACGCCGTCACCGAGCCCGAGGTCTCGAACTGGGTGCACGCCGGCAGCAGATAGACCGCGCGGTTCGGGTTCTGGTCTTCGGGCTTGCCGGGCATCGCCGCCATCGCCGCGGTCGCCGACGGATACGGGTCGACGACGACGAGCAGATCGAGCTTGTCCATTGCCTTCTTCATCTCGAGCCCGCGCGTCTGCGAGTTCGGCGCGTGGCCCCAATAGAAGAGGCCGCGCAGATTGCTGTCCTGATCGATGAGGTCGTTCTTCTCGAGCACGCCGTCGATCCAGCGCGACACCGTCATGCCCGACTTGCCCATCATGCCCGGCGCGTACTGCTTCTTGATCCACTCGAAGTCGACGTTCCACGCTTTCGCGAAATGCTTCCATGCGCCTTCGGCCAGACCGTAGTAGCCCGGCAGCGAATCGGGGTTCGGGCCGACGTCGGTCGCACCCTGCACGTTGTCATGGCCGCGGAAGATGTTCGCGCCGCCGCCCGAAACGCCGATGTTGCCGAGCGCGAGCTGCAGGATGCACGACGCGCGAACGATCGCGTTGCCGATCGTGTGCTGTGTCTGGCCCATGCACCAGACGATCGTGCTCGGCCGGTTCTCGGCCATGATCTTCGCGACCTTGTAGACGGTGGCTTCATCGACACCGCAGACTTCCTGCACCTTGTCGGGCGTCCACTTCGCCAGCACGTCGGCACGCACCTTGTCCATGCCGTAGACGCGATCGTTGATGTACTTCTTGTCTTCCCAGCCGTTCTTGAACACCTGGTGCAGCACGCCGAACAGGAACGCGATGTCGCTGCCCGAGCGGATTCGCACGTACTCGTCGGCCTTCGCCGCGGTGCGGGTGAAGCGCGGGTCGACGACGATCATCTTGGTGCCGGTCTCCTTCGCATGCAGCATGTGCAGCATCGACACCGGGTGCGCCTCGGCGGCGTTCGAGCCGATGTACATCGCCGCCTTGGCGTTCTGCATGTCGTTGTACGAATTGGTCATCGCGCCATAGCCCCAGGTGTTGGCGACGCCGGCGACCGTGGTGGAGTGGCAGATGCGCGCCTGGTGGTCGCAGTTGTTGCTGCCCCAGAAGCTGACCCATTTGCGCAACAGATACGACTGCTCGTTGTTGTGCTTCGACGAGCCGACGATGAAGATCGAGTCGGGCCCGCTCTGCTTGCGCAGGTCGAGCATCTTCGCGCTGATCTCGTTGAGTGCCTGATCCCAGCTGATGCGCTGGTACTTGCCGTCGACCAGCTTCATCGGCGTCTTCAGCCGATACTCGCCGTGACCATGCTCGCGCAGCGCAGCGCCCTTGGCGCAGTGCGCGCCGAGGTTCAGCGGCGAGTCGAACACCGGCTCCTGGCGAACCCAGACGCCATTCTCGACCACCGCGTCGACCGCGCAGCCGACCGAACAGTGGCCGCACACCGTACGGCGGACTTCGATCTTGCTCTTGTCGGCGCCGGCGCCGTCTTTCGCTTCGGCTTTGCGGACCAGCGTCAGCTGCGACACCGCCAAGCCGGCGCCGACACCGAGGCCCGAGCGGCGCAAGAACGCGCGGCGGTCCATCGTGGGGATGGCGCGCGCGACGCCGCGAGCCAGGCTGGAAACGAGCGACGAAGACGGCGAGGCGTAGCCCGCGTCCGACGATTTGCGCGTGAGCAACATGATGCCTCCTGCGGGTTCGTGGTTGAACCCGGGATCAGACTTTGGTGGTCTCGTAGTAGCGCAGCACGTGCTGCGTGAGCTGGTAGCCGCCGCTGGTTTCGGCAATCGGTTTCACTGCGACGGCGACTTCGCTCGGCGCGATCGGCAGCGTCTTCGCGGCGACGACGGCAGCACCTGCAGCACCGGCACCGAGCAACAGGCCGCGACGCTTCAGCGGGCTGGTTTGATCGAAAGCTTTTGCCTTCATGGTCATCACTCCGGATAAGACTTCCGCCCAACGATTGTTCTGCGTCCGACGACGCCCCACTCACCGACTCTATGCACGATGTTGCAGCGAGTCATCAGGGTTCGTCCGGAGCATCGCAGGGAACCGACAGTCGATTGTCAGTTTCAAGACAGCTCGCGCCGCAACGAAGCACCTGCGCAGTTGTGCAGTGAAGGCGCGAGACTGAGCCGCCTGCGCTGCGCACTTTCAGAGGCGCCTCGCTCCGGCGGCTCAAGCGTCGAGCAGGTCGAACGCCTGCGCTTCGACCGAAAAGAAGTCGCGTGCGAATAGCGACACAGCGCGATAGAAGTCGGCGCGCGGTTGATTGGCGATCGCGTTCCACAATGCGTCGACCCAGCCGCGCAAATGCGCGTCGAAGAAGCGGCGTTGTTGCTGCAAGTTACTCACCGCCAAGTCGTCGCCGGCGATCAGATAGCGCATCACTTCGCACAGGCTCGCGATGTGGTCCTCGGTCTCGGTCACGCTGTCCGGCCGCTCGAGCTGCAGGCGGCGCAAATCATGGCGCAGTGCGACCAGCGGCTTCTCGTTGAGCGCACCGGCGATGAAGTAAGAGCCGTAGACGAACACCTCAGGCTTGCCGATGCCGACGAAGAGCGCCTCGTACTCGTCGCGCACCTCGTCGAGCCCGAGCCGGCGCGACGCGGCGACGAGCGCGGTCCAGCTGGCTTCGAGAAAGCCGCCGGGCGCCGGCGCGACGGTCGGTGCGACTTGCAGCTGCTCGTACAGCTCGAGCGTCGGCGGCGCGTAGAACAGCTGGGCGAGCAGGCCGTAGACCTCGGCGCGCGCCAGCTCCTCGCGATCGTCGGGCGTGCTGAATTGCAGCGGCTGATTCATCGTCATCGAATGTCGGTGATCTTCAGCTCGTTGGCGTTCGTATGGATGTCGATGACGCGGCAATCGCCGCACATCTTCAGACGCTCGGCCGCCGCGCCCTGGAACATCGAATGGCCCGCCAGCTTGCCGAGCATCGCCTCGATGGCCTTGACGGTGCCGAACGGCTTGCCGCAGCGAACGCAGCGATACGGCTCGACTTCATTGAGCACGCGCAGCTGCTTGCGCGCCTTGCCGGCGTCGGCGAGCCACAGCCGCGGCTGCAGCGTGATTGCGTCTTCGGGGCAGGTGACTTCGCACAGTCCGCACTGCACGCAGTTCGCCTCGATGAAGCGCAGCTGCGGCCGATCCGGGTTGTCGGCGAGCGCGCTTTCGGGGCAGGCGCCGACGCAGCTCAAGCACATCGTGCAAGCGTCGGTGTCGACGAGCAGGCTGCCGAAGGGACTGCCGTCGCTCGGCAGCTCGATCGCGTCGGGAACCGCTTCGGCGTTGAGCATCAGGTGGTCGATCGCCAAGTCGAGCGTCGCGCGCTTGTCGGCTTGAACACTGAACGTTGCCGCGCGCTTCACCGTCTGCGCCGGCGCAGCGCGCAAGGCTGCATCGAGCCCATGCGCATCGTCGGCGTGGACGATTCGCAAATGCTCGCCGGCCAAGCCGAGGCCGGCGAGGATCGCTTGCGCGACCTGCATTTGCTGCGCCACCGCTTCGCGATACGCGGGCGCCTCTTCGT